>CAMMEG010000035.1 GCA_946495765.1 uncultured Eubacteriaceae bacterium | reverse complement strand
GGCAGTCTGTGGCAATGAATAATTATATATCAATAAGACATTGTTTTAATATTGAGGATAAAGTATTAAAAGGAATAAAAGAGGAGTATTTAAAGTTTAATGCTATACAAGAGATGTAGTAGATGTGGCAATAGATTAGAATATAATATTATATGTAGTTGTAAAGCTAAGTATAAGACAAATAGCGATAGATATAAAAATGATAAAGAAAGAAAGTTTTATAAATCAAAGGCTTGGCAAGATACAACAAATATTATTAAAAATAGATTTATATATTTAGACATATATAGCTATTACATTTTAGGACAAATTGAAAAAGGTGAAATTGTACATCACATAGTAAGTTTAGATGAGGACTGGAGCAAAAGGTTATGTTTATCTAATTTAATCTATTTAACAGAGAAAAATCACAGAAAAATACACAACTTAATGAAGAAAAGCATTAAAGATAAAGAAGATGTACAACAATTATTGTTTTCTCTTATAAAAAGGTTCAAAACAGATTTTTAGCAGGGTAGGGGGTAAAAATAAAATATTGGTCAAAAACACTAGACCGCACCCCTACCTTTGTGTCCGCAAAACTCCCAATACGTGAAAAAAAGTCGGTAAAAATATATAAAAAGGTGGTGGTTATATAGGCAGACCAAGAAAATTAGTAAGTATGCAATCAAAACATCTTACAAAAGAAGAAATTGCAGAAAAAGAAGAGCAAGAAAGCTTTATAATTGTTGGTAGAGAAGACTTGCAAAAGCCACCTAGTTGGCTTATAGATGCAAGAGCCAAAAAAGAGTTTGAAAGAATAGTTAAAAACTTTGAAAAAATAGATGTAATAGGTAACCTTGACTTAAACAACATAGCAGGTTATTGTAATGCCTATTCTATGTATATAAGTGCTATACAAGAGTTTAAAAAAGCTAAAGACTTAATGATAACTAAACAAATGACAAATGGAGCTTATACAGAAATACCAAACCCAATAATAAAAATACAAAGGCAATGTGCTGAAGAAATGAGAAAATTTGCAAGTTTATGTGGCTTAACCATTGATAGTAGGCTAAAACTAGCAGTACAAAAAACAACTAAAGAAACATCGGATATAGAAGAATACTTTGGAGATTTTTAATGAATTAATACAGTATGCAAATGACTGTATTAATGGTGTTATAATTAGTGGTTATAATCACAAATTAGCTTGTAAAAGATTTTTAAATGACATTGAGAGGATAGAAAGTGATGACACTTTCTTTTTTTATTGGGACGAAGAAGAGGCAGAAAAGATAGTTAGGTGGTTTAGCTATTTAAGACATAGTAAAGGTGTTCTTGCAGGGCAACCTATCGAGCTAACCACGTGGCAAAAATTTGTACTTTGCCAAATATATGGTTGGCGAGATATAAAAACAGGTTATAAACGATTTAAAAATGCTTTTATTATGGTTGGGCGAAAAAATGCAAAATCACAAATGGAAGCAGGTTGTATTTTATACGAAATGTCAATACAAAGTACCAAAAATAAAGAGTTATACGAGTGTTACTGTGCGGGGGTTAAAAAAGACCAATCTAAATTGATATTTAACGAGTGTATAAACCTTTTAAGAGGTAGCCCTTTAGTTAAAAAGTTTAAAACAAGTAAGACAGAGATAATACATAAAAATACGGGTAGTTTTTTAAAGCCACTTAATAAAGAAGATGGTAAAAAAGGAGATGGAACAAACCCTGCCGTTTTGGTCATAGATGAATACCACCAACACCCTACAACAGAGTTTTATGACTTATTTTTAGGGTCTAACGTGAAAGAGGGTATTTGTATGGTTATAACAACTGCTGGATTTAACCTTAATGCTCCTTGTTATACGCAAGAGTTTAAATATTGTGTTGAAATACTTGAGGGTATATCACAAAATGATAGATACTTTGCAGATATTTTAGATATAGATAAAGAAGATGATATAACAGACCCTAAAGTATGGGAAAAGGCAAATCCTATAAGGTGTAGCTATCAAAAAGGGATACAAGATTTAGGAACATTTTTTAACGTAGCAATAGCAACTCCCGAAAAAATGAATACATTTAAAACAAAATGCCTTAATATATGGGTACAAGCAGGAGAAAATAGTTATCTAGATATGGCTAAATGGAAAAGTTGTACAGTAGAGGCTATAGATATAGATATAACTAATAAGGCAGTATATGTAGGGTTTGATATGTCGGCAAAAATAGACTTAACCTCAGTTAGTTTTATTATACCTATAACCATTGATAATACACGAAAATATATACTTTTTAGCCACTCATTTATACCAAATACAGAAAAATTAAGGGAAAGAATAATAAAAGATAAACAGCCTTATGATTTATGGGTAGAAAGAGGCTACATAACTATAACAAATACACCAGTTGTTGACCAAAACTTAGTACTTAAATATGTAGAAGATTTTTGTAATGAAAAAGGGTTAAAGATAGAGTGTTTATGTTTTGATATGCATAATGCCTCAAAACTAATGCTTGAATGTAGCGAAAAAGGTTATGTGGTAGAGGAAGTATATCAAAGTCACAAATCATTAAATGAAAGTACTAGTGGATTTAGAGAAGAAGTATATAGTGGTAATATTATCTGTGAATATAACCCTGTACTTAACTATGCAATGGCTAATGCTATTGTAAAAACTAATAATGGACTTATCAAAATAGATAAAGATAAAAGCACAAGTAGAGTCGATCCTGTGGACGCGACACTTTGCGCATTTAAACTTGCTTATTATCACAAAGAGGATAACTATATAGATGATTATTTAGCTATAATAGACGAATTTTTAGAATAAGGTGTTTTAAAAATATTTGAAAGGAGGTGAAACTATTATAAAAAAAGTATTTAATAAAATTTTTAATAAATTTGCTAATGCAAATTTAGAAAGAGATAGTCCAAATAATGAGGAAAATTGGCTTAAAATCTTTGGAAATGAAAAAGATTTATATAAAGAGGCTACATATTTTACCTGTTTAAAGCTATTGTCAGAAACTTTGGCAAAAATGCCTTTAAAACTTTATCAAAAAACGGATAAAGGGGTGTTTATAGCTAAAGATACAGACGTAAGTTTTAAGCTAAAATATAAGCCTAATAGCCTTATGACCCCGACTATGTTTTGGGCAACTATTGAAAATAATCGTAACCATTATGGAAATGCTTATGTATGGATAAGACACGAATATACCTGTAAAAAATATGGTGGAGATTTAAAAATTAAAGATTTTTGGATAATGAATAGCAATAGTGTTAATGTTTATGTATTAGAAGATGGGCGATTAATATATCAATATACTGACTGGATAACAAAACAAGTCTATTATTTTAATCAAGATGAGGTGCTACATTTTAAAACAAGTGCTACTTTTGATGGAATAACAGGTAAGCCTGTAAGAGAAATTTTAAAAGATACTATAAACACCAACCTATCAAGTCAAAGATTTTTAAATGAGTTAAACGAAAATGGTGTATCGGCTAGACTTGCCTTAACAGTAGACGCAGATATAGACAAAAATGCAAAACAAAAACTTTTAAAAATGATAACCGAATTTTCAAGTGGTATTAAAAATGCAGGTAAGGTTATACCTATACCACCTGGTATGAGATTACAACCACTAGATGTTAAGCTGACAGACGCCCAATTTTTAGAAATAAGAAAATATACTGCCCTACAAATAGCTAGCGCATTTGGTGTTAAGCCAGATATGATAAATGATTATTCAAAATCAAGTTATAACTCATCAGAGGCACAACAACTTAGTTTTTATATAGACACATTACAGTTTATCTTAAAGCAATATGAAGATGAAATAAACTATAAATTACTACTTAATAGAGAAATTAAAGAGGGTTATTTCTTTAAATTTAACGAAAAGGTACTTTTAAGAACAGACAGTTCTACACAGGCAGAAATGTTATCTAAACTTGTAAACAATGGTATATATACACCAAATGAGGCAAGACGTAAGCTAGACTTAAATGGTGTAGAACACGGAGATAGACTTATGATGAATGGTAATTATATACCAATAGAGCAAGTTGGAGAGCAATATAAAAAAGGCGGTGATACAAATTAAAAAGTATAACTTTAAAAATCAAAATAACAATATTGTAGGTTCTTTAGAATTAGAAAATAATAAGCTATACATTTATGGTGATATATTAATGGATAGCTTTTTTAAATGTGAAGAAACAGAAGATATATGCCCTAAGGATATTGTAGAATTTTTAAAAGAGCTAGAAAATAGTGAGGAAATAGAGATACATATCAATAGTGGTGGAGGTTCTGTTTTTGGTGGGCTTGCTATATATAACTTATTAAAGCAATATAAAGGTAAAAAGGTTGTATATATAGATGGTTTAGCTGGTAGTATAGCTAGTGTTATAGCTTTGGCAGGAGATGTTGTATATATTTATGAAAATAGCTTATTTATGATACATAACCCACTAACTGCTATATGTGGATATTACAATGCTAAAGATTTGCAAGAGCAAATAACTGCTTTGGAAAATTGTAAAAAGGCTATTTTAACTGTATATATGGCAAATATCAATGTTGAAAATTATATAACAGAAGAAGAAATATTAAGTTTAATGGATAATGAAACGTGGCTTATAGGTAGTGAGGCAACCAAATATTTTAATGTAAATGTGTTACCTGTAAAAAATGAAATAGTAGCTTATACTTCTAGTTACTTTGACAAATATAAAAATACACCTAAAAATATTATAAATACTCAAGATAAAGGTAAAAAAAATATATTAGAACAAGAAAAACAACAAATTTTAAATGAATTAGAAAAAATATGTATAATTTAAGGAGATATTTTATGAACAAACAAATAAGAGAATTAATAGATAGTATTAAAACTAAAAAACAAGAGGTTCAAAACCTTGTAAATGAAAATAAATTAGAAGATGCTAAAAAATCTAAAGAACAACTTATACAGTTACAGAACAAATTGGATATTTTGTATGATTTAGAAGAAGAAAAACAAGATATTGAAAACAGTATAAAAGATAAAGAACCTTTACATAACAATGAAAAAATGACGGAAGAAAAAGCTTTTATAAATGCTATTAAAAATACTGCTTTAAAAAGACAAATACCTAATGAAGTTTTAAATACATTAAAAACAACAGAAGGCGAGGGAATGTTAGTACCTCAAGATATTTCTACAAGTATAAAAGAATTAAGAAGACAGACACAGTCTTTAGAAAATCTTGTAAATATAGAAAAAGTGGACAAAACAGAGGGGAGTAGGATTGTAGAAAAAAATGCTGATATAGTAGGGTTTGAGGCAGTAGACGAAGAAGCGGTTTTTCCAGATATGCCAAAGCCTGAATTTACAAAAATCCCTTACAAACTTAAAAAATTAGGAGGTATTTTAAAGGCTACACAAGAGTTTTATCAAGCTACTTTTTCATCTATTAAATCCTATATTGTAAAATGGATAGCTAAAAAGGGAATTACAACAAGGAATAATCTTATACTAAAGGCTATGGACGATAAAAAAGACGGTTCAAAAGTAACTATTACAGATATAGATAGCTTGAAAGATATTATTAACACTAAATTAGACCCTGCTATCTTAAGTGGTACACAAATAATCACAAATCAAGACGGTTTTAATTGGTTGGATAAGCTAAAAGATGAAAATGGTAAATATATTTTACAACCAGATATAACACAGAAGTTTAAGTATTTGCTTTTTGGTCAATATCCAGTTATTGTTTTTTCTAATAAGCAAATAAAAACTAATACAAATAAAGCACCATTTTATATTGGTAACTTAAAAGAGTTTATTACATTATTTGATTATGAAAAGTTATTTATTGAAATGTCTAGTGAAGCAGGTAGCTTATGGGAAAAGGATATGATAGGTATTAAGGTTAGAGAAAGACTTGACGTACAGGTAATAGATGAAAATGCTTTAGTAAAAGGAGAGGTTGATATAACTGCTCCTATAGTATTTACTGTAGATGATAGCTTACAAGAAGAAAATAAAAAATCTAAATCTCAAGGTAAATAGTTATGATTATACAAAATGAATTAAATGAAATAAAGAATTACTTAAGAGTGGATTTTGATGATGATGATACATTATTAAACACAATAATATTAGCTGGTAAAGAATATATAATAAATGCTATTGGTTATATAGATATGGGCAAGGCTAGTTTTAGAGTGTTGTTATATACTATATGTGCTGACCTTTATGAGAGAAGGTCTTATTTAATTGATAAGGCTATACAAACTAATAAAATAATAAACAGCTTAATATTACAATTACAGCTGGCAAAGGAAGATTAATATGTTATCAGAAAAACTAGACAAAAAAGTTGAAGTGTACCAAAAGCAAAAAATAATAAATGACTTAGGACAAACAGAGTTTAAATATTCTCTATTAAAAAAGGTGTGGGCAAATATAATGCCCGCATCTACTAAAGTGTCAAGCTATATAGCAGAAACAGATGTAGCTGAGTATACCTTTAAATTTATTTTAAGAGAAAACAGTATAAAAAATTTAACTAGAGATATGTACTTTATATATAAAAATCAAAGATATGATATAGAATACTTTGTTCCTAATTTTAAAAATAAGGATAGAGTAGAGGTCATATGTAAACTGGTGGTGGAATGATGGCAGACTATGAATTTAAAGTAACCAATTTAACAAATGAATTATTTAAAACAGATGATGAAGATACATCTAAAGAAATAAAAAAGTTTTTGAATAAGCACGGTAATAAAGGTAGAAATATAACTCTTAAAATTGCTAAAGCAAAAGTAAAGAAAAAAACAGGCACTTACCACCAAAGAATAAAAAAAGGTAAGGTATATAAAAATGAAGATAATGCCTGGACAGTGAGAGTTTATAGCAATGCACCCCACGCACACCTAATAGAAGATGGACACAATGTAGTAAGAGGTGGTAAAGTTATAGGAAAAGTAAAAGGGAAAAAAGTATTATCTAAATTTGAAAAAGACTATGCTAAAAAATTTCATAAAGACTGTGAAAACCTTGTAGATGAATTATTAGAGAAAGGGTTTAGTTGGTAATGATACAAAAAGTTATAAAAGCACTTACGGACATTTTAATAAATGAATTTAAAGATATAGAAGTTTATAATACAGATGTAGATGCAGGGTATAAATCGCCTTGCTTTTTTATTATGTGTAATAGCATTAAAACAGAAAAATTAAGTAGTAAAATAGATACTTTATATATAAATTTAGATGTTTTATATGTTTGTGAAGATAGAAAGATTAATCAAAGAGAGTCTTTTGAAATATCAGAGAAGTTAAGAAATATATTTTTAGAAAAGCCTATAAAAATAGATGATAATATAGCTTTTCAAATTTTTGAAGATAGTATAGATATAGAAGATAACTATATATCTATTACCTTTGATATAGAAATAAATCTTATAAAAGATATAGAAGAAGATTTAAGCTATATGGAAGATGTAAGTATAAAATAAAAGGAGTGATAAAATGGCAATAGGATTACCTAATGTACAAGTAATATTTAAAGGACTTGCAAATACAGCAGTTGTTAGAAGTAGTAGAGGTGTTGCGTGCCTTATTTTAAAAGACAATACAGGATTAGAGGTATTAGCATCTAAAACTAAAAAAGAAAAATCTATAGAAGAAGATATAAAGGTAATGTCTGTTATAGAACAAGATAAGATTGTTAAAGAATACAAAGGCTTTACAGAGGTAGAAAGTGAAGATTATACAACAGAAAACTATAAAATAATAGAAGATGTATTTTTAACAGATATAGCTAAATTGTTTGTTATAAAAATACCTAATGACAAGAGTTTTGAGGATATAAAACCTTTTATAAATAGGGAAATAAATTGGATAGCCTATATTGGTGAAACACAAGAAGAGCAGAAAAAATTAGCCGATTTTGTAAAACTTGAAAACAAAACAAGGACAAAAAGATTAAAAGCTATTTGTTATAACTTACAAGAGGCAGCAGCAGATGATATGCACATAGTTAATTTTGTTAATGAAAGTGTTACCAAAGCAGATGGAACAAGCCTTGTAGGTTATAAATATTTAGGTAGGCTTTTAGGTGTTTTGGCAGGTTGTGGAATGGATATGTCTGTTACATATACTATTTTATCCGATTTAAAAGGTGTAAAAGAAATAGGAGATACAGAGGCTATAAATGAGGCTATTGGCAAAGGTAAATTTGTACTTATAAATGATGATGATGGTGTACGTATAGCAAGAGGAGTAAACTCGTTACAAACAAATGACAAAGAACATACTGAAGATATGAAGTATATTACCATTGTTGAGGCTATGGACTTAATGTATGAGGACATTGTCAATACATTTAAAAAGGTATATCTTGGTCAGTTTAAAAACTCTTATGACAATCAAGTTTTATTTATGAGTGCTATTAATTCATATTTTAGAGATTTAGCCAAAGAGGAAATATTAGACCCTAATTATAACAATACAACCTTTGTAGATGTAGAAAAACAACGTGAAATATGGATTAGTAATGGTAAGGTTGAGGCTCAAAATTGGAGTGACATTGAGGTTAAAAATAACACGTTTAGAACAAATGTGTATTTACAATCTAATGTTAAATTTTTAAATGCTATGGAAGATTTATTATTTATTGTAAATATGTAAGGAGGTTTAAAATATGCAAAAATTACGTTCACAAAATTTTATAGCTGGTACTTTTGGGTCAGTATGGGTAAATGATGAAGAGTGGCTACACGTTACTAAATTTGAGGCAAAGGTAACAGGAGAATTTGAAGATATAAATATGGCTGGTAGATATGGTGTTGGTAAAAAATATATGGGTTGGACAGGAGAGGGTACTATTATTGTAAATAAAGTAAATAGTACAGTCACTAAAATGCTTTCAGAGGCTTTTAAAAAAGGGATTATGCCTGAAATAAAAATAGTTGGTAAGTTAGCAGACCCAAATGCACTAGGTGCTGAACGAGTTGAAATATTAGAGGTAACTTTTAGTGAGTTTATGTTACTTAACTTTGAATTAAAGGCAAAAATGGAAGAAGAAATACCTTTTACGTTTGAAGATTATAACTTAATTGATACAATATAGGAGGAATATTATGGGAAAATTAACACTTGATTATTTATTAGATAGAAAAAGTAAACAGGATAAAATGGGGTTAGCTACATTTAATGTAGCTAGCCTTAATGCCGACATAGAAATAGTAAAAATAAAAACTAGAAAACTATGTGAAATAATGGATAAATATGACGTAGAACAGGATAAGATGACCACTAGCTATAATATGATGTGTGAGGTTATTTATAAATGTGTTCCTATGTTACAGGCAAAGGATTTGAAAGAAACATTAAATGTACCTACACCTTATGAAGTAGTCGGAGAATTATTTAACATTAACGAAATGGGGCAAATAACAGATTATATTATGGAATTACACGGTATTACAGATAAAAACCAAATGCCTATTGATAATGAAATAAAAAACTAATAGAAACTGATGGCGAGTTTGCAATGTATAGTTATTTTGTTGCAAGGGGTCATCAGTTAGACTATTTATTAAATTTATCTTACACTGAAAAAATATTTTTTATGCAAACTATGGAAAGAGAATTAGAAATAGAGGCTAAAAAATGGGGTGCAGATAAAACATAAATACATAAAAATTTTAAAGAAAGGATGTGTTTTATGGCTACAAATAAGGTTATACAAACTGTTTTAAAACTAAAAGACAACTTTTCAAAGCCTTTAAAGCAAGCTAAAGAAAATGTAAAAGAGTTTACAAGTGGTGCTAAAAAAAGTCAAGAACAATTTGCAAAAATAGTAAAAAAGACTGAAAACAGTATAGCTAAAGATTTGAAAAAAATAAAAAATCAATTTAAACAATTGGCAAGAGATATAACAAAATCTTTAGCTAGTATATCATATCGTGGGTTACAAAAGGGTATGGATATGCTTAAAAAGTTTAGTTTTTTAGGTGGTAGCTTAGGTGTCGCTAGTTTAGGAGCAGGTATATTTGAAGGTATGGACTATGAAACCTACAAAGTGCAATTATTAACTGCTACAAAAGACACCAAAAAAGCTACTCAATTAATGAAAGATGCTATCTCATTTGCCAATAAAACACCATTTGAAACAGGGCAAATAATAGAGGCTACTTCAAAATTTGAGAGTATGGGCTTATCGGCTAAAAAATGGCTTAGTATAACTGCTGATATGGCAGGTTCTACTTCTAAAGATATGATACAAGCAGTTGAGGCAGTTATAGATGCTGTAGCTAGTGGAGAGTTTGAAAGATTAAAAGAGTTTGGACTTAGTAAAAAAACTTTAGAAGATTTAGATACGTCAGGGAAAGTATTTGATAATAAAGGGTCAGTTGTAGACCAATTAGCACTTACAGAACTTTTATTCGCTGAAATGGAAAAACGCTATAAAGGCGGTGCCGAAAGTTTATCTAAAACTACTAAAGGTATATGGTCTACTGTTACTGGTGTCTTTAAAAACTCTATGGCTAAAATTGTTGGTTTAACAGACGAGGGAATGGTAAGAGCAGGGTCACTACTTGATAATTTTAGAAAAGTAATAGAAAAAGTGGCCAATAAAATGACAGCTTGGCAACAAGACGGAACTATTGAAAAAATATCGGCTAAGTTTGATAGTTTTCTATCTAAAGCCAAAGTTGTCTTTGGATATATAAGAGGGTTAATAGACGTTGTAAAACAAAAGTTTGCAGAGTGGCAGGCAGATGGAACTATTGATAATTTAAAAGAAAAACTTGGCAATATATTTAAAAATTTAATAGGTTTTATACCCAAAGTTATTAGTTTTGTTGGTACTTTTTTAAATAGTTTAAGATGGATACTTCCTGTTATAGCAGGTATAGTAGCAGGTGTTAAAACTTGGGGGATAGTATCTAACATAACAGAGATAGCAGTAGGTTTATTGGCTAAAAAACAAGCTATATTAAATATAGCTGCTAATGTTTTTAATAAAGCTGCTTGGACTAATCCTTGGGTTTTGGTTATAGGTCTTATTGTAGGTGCTATTGTACTTTTAATTTTAAATTTTGAAAAAATAAAAAATAAATGTTTAGAATGGTGGAATATTTTTAAAGAAAAATATCCTAATATAGCTACAACACTTATAGCTATTGTAAATATAATAAAAACTATATTTATTAAAGTGTGGGAAATTATACAAAAGATAATACCTATAATAATAAATGCTATTTCAAGTATAATTGGTATAATAAGTTCAGTTATAGAAAAAGTTTTTAATTTTATAGTTGGACTTATTGATAAAATATTGTATTCAGTAGATAGTGTAATTGGTGGTATTAAGTCAATATTTAGTGGTATCATAGACTTTTTTACTGGTATATTTACTGGTGATTGGGAAAAAGCACTTGACGGTTTAAAAAGTATAACAAAGGGTGTATTTGATGTAATAAAAGGTATATTCTTAACTCCATTTAATTTCTTTTCAAAAGGTATAAACTGGGTTATTGAAAAAATAAATAGTTTAAAAATAGATGTACCCGACTGGGTACCAGTAATAGGTGGTAATACTTATAGTTTTAACATACCTACTATACCGACTGACTTACCAAACTTTGCAACTGGAACAAGCTATCACAGAGGTGGTCTTGCTATGATTAATGAGGGAGGTCGTGGAGAAATTGTTGACTTACATAATGGTAGCAAGGTTATACCTGCTGATAAGTCAGAAAAATTACTTGATAAAACAAATAATCAAGTTAATGTTACTGTCAATGTATATAACTCTAATAATGTTGATGAAATTGTAAACACAATAGCAAATAAGCTAAAATTAGCTATTGATAATATGTAAAAATATAATACTTAACATTTTAAAATAATTGTGATATAATGATTTTGGCACTTTGGTGCTAGGAGTAACTTTAGTAGGTTGTTGCCCCCTTAAGTTAGGGGGTGGTGCTATGTATAATTTCATTAAGTTTTTAATTTTTATTAGTACAATAGCATTACTTGTTGTTAATAACACAGTAGTAGTGTATTAACAACAAAAAACAACCTAAGTTAAGTTGGCACTCTTAGGTTGTCTGTTTAATTAATTATTCATACAATACAGGGGTAACAACTGAAACAGTTACTCCTTTTATATTATTATTATAAAACTTATTTTTTATACTGTCAATATAAACTAAAAATAAAATGGATACCTTAAGGTATCTTTTTTTATATTTAAAAGGTGGTGGTTAAAATAGATATTATTTTTAGTGCTAATAACAATGAACAAGTATTAACATTACCTATAATACCAGAAACTATGCCAGAACTAGCGCAAAGCTATAAAAATTCGACCTTTGAAAGTATAAACGGAGAATTAAACTTAATAGGAACTAAAGCACTTAGGACTGTATCTTTTTCTTGTTTTTTTCCTACTAAAAAATATAGGTTTAATCGACCTAAATCTAATGAAGATGGTTGGGCGTATGTAGCATTTTTTAATAAATATGCTGGTAATAAAATGCCTGTTCGTATGATATTAGTTGACAATGACAACAGAGAAATATCAAATATGGCTTATACTGTTGAAAGTTTTAACTGTTATGTAGATAAAGTTGGGGACATACAGTATTCTTTAGATTTAAAAGAATATAGATTTCCAAAAATTAAAAAGTAGGTGGTATTATATTTAAGTTTTTTATATTAAAAGATAATGAACAATTAGATATATCGGACTTTGTAGGTAATATAACTTGGAGCGATAGTATTGACACTTTAGGAGTTCAATTAGAATTTGCTATGCCAAAGGACAATGCCTACATTAATTTTTTTATAGATTGTGGTGATAAAATTTTATTAACTAAAGATAGTAAAACAGTATTTCAAGGTATTATTACAGATAAAAATATTAGTGGTATATTTGAGGAAAGTTTTACTGCCTTTGATTTTGCCTTTTATCTTAATAAATCTAAAATAATAAAACAATTTAACAATATAAACGGCAGTGGGGCTATATCTAGTGTATGTAGTGAACAAGGTATAGTATTAGGAGAAGTGCCTAATCTATCTACTAACATAAATCATATTTATTTTGAAAACACAATAGCTGAAATAATAGACGATATATTAGAACAATGTAACAAAGAAACAGGCAAAATATATTATAAAGAGGTTTTAGAAGATAAATTATATATTTTTGAAAAAGGTACAAAGGTTATAAATCCAACTTATAAAATGGCAGTAAATGTAGCTACTATTAATGCATTAGATGAAATAGGTTTAAACTTTTCTAAAGGATATAGTATTGCAGACTTAAAAAATAAGGTAACTATAATTACCCAAAATGAAAAAGAGGCACAAGTTATTGCTACAAAAGAAGATAATAAAAACATAGAAAAATATGGACTATTACACCATATAGAGAGTGTAGATGAAAAAGATATAAATCAAGCTACAAATATAGCAGACAACAAACTAAAAGAATTAAATATCATAAAAGAAACACTATCGTTAGAGCTTTTAGGAGATATAACTATAAAAGCAGGCAGGGTATTAAATATTAACAATGAAGATATTGGTATTAGTGGTAAGTTTAACATTATATCAAGTAATCACAGTATTGAAAATGGTGTACATAAAACAAGTATTGAAATAGAAAGGCTTTAATATGAGTGATATTAACTATATAGCAAAACTATTTAAAGAACGCAACAATATTAATAAAATAGGAACAGTTATAGGTAAAATAGTTGAGGTTGTTGAAGAAAAAGACTATGTAAAAATTAGTATATTAAATGGTGCTATACAAAAGGATAAGTTTTATTCTTTAATAGATAAATACACTAAAGAAGATGTTGGAAAACAAGTGATAATTACTATGACAGAAAATAATCAAGAACTTATTGTACTTGGCTATTTTAAAGAGTTTTTACCTTTAAAGGAAGGTGATTAAATGTTTCCTAAAATAAATAATACTATTGTAAATACACAAGATGACAATCCTGTAACTTTAGGCAAGTGTTTTAAATTTGACTTTGAAAAAGGTAGTCATATTATTATAGATGGTAAATTTGTAGAATGTAATTTTGAAGAGAATATAAAACATTTTATACAAGTTGTTTTAAGAACAAAAAAAGATATATTTAAGGTATATACAGTAGATGATGAGGAAGATTTTGGACTATCTATATATAACTATATAGGCAATAAAGTATATCATAAAGGATTTATACTTTCTGAAACAAAAAGAGAAATAACAGAACAGCTTTTAAACCACCCTTTTATAAAAGATGTAGATAATTTTACATTTGATTTTGAAAACACACTTTTGACTATAAATTTTAATTGTTACCTACAAAATAATGAAACTTTAAATATTAATGAGGTGGTAAATATTGAACTTTAATAAAAACTCTAATGAAATTTTAGAAGAATTTTTACAAGAAATACCAGATATATATGAAAAGAGAAAAGGTTATTTTTTGTGGGATATTTTAAAAGCTATATCAATTAAAATGAAAGATACTTTACAAAAATTAACATTTGTAGCTAGTAAATTAGATGTAAATAATTTAACTGGAACAGAGCTTGAAAGGTTTATAACTCAACGAACAGGAATAGAAAGAAAAGAGGCTACATATGCTCAAGGTGTTATTACTGTCAAAGGTAATGGCATTATTAATGTTGGAGATTTGTTCGAAACAGAGGGGCTCATACGTTTTGAGGCAATAGAACAAAAAAATATAATAGATATAGGAGTTGTCAATATAAGGTGTGTTACAGCTGGCAAAGTAGGTAACGTACCTATAAATAGTATTAAAAAAATGCCTATTACTATACAAGGGATTAATAGTTGTAACAATGAAGTAGAAACCAATGGAGGATATGATGAAGAAACTGACACAGATTTAAGAAATAGATATTTTGAAAGGCTTAGAGAACCAGCTACAAGTGGAAATATATATCACTATAAAAGATGGGCAAAAGAGGTTGACGGAGTAGGAGAGGCTAGAGTTATACCCCTTTGGAATGGACATACTACTGTTAAAGTTATAATTATAGATAGTGATAGACAACCTGCTAATGAAAACCTTGTAGAAAAAGTACAAGAATATATTGACCCTAATATAACTGGAACAGGTCAAGGGCAAGCACCTATTGGTGCGTTTTGTACCGTAGTCAGTGCTACACCTAAAAATATAACTATATCGGTCAAAGCAGTATTTAGTAAAAATTATGACAAAGAGCAGGTAAAGAAAAAAATAACAGAGTATATAAAGCTATATTTAAAAGAAATAGCCTTTGTAAAAGACATATTAAGCTATGCTATTGTTGGTTCAAAAATATTAGATGTAGATGGGGTTATTGATTATTCTGACTTAAAAATTAATAACCAAACATCTAATATAGAGTGTGAACAAGAACAAGTCTTTATATTAGAAAGGGTTGATTTTGTTGAATGACAAAGTTATTAATTTTATAAATAAAATCTTTAGAAATGACGACATTTCAAAACATATAGCTAAAATAAGCCAAACAGAACTTGAAAATGTAGAAATAAAAATAACAGATATAGAAAGCAATATATTTTTAGATAGTGCTACTTGGAGCACCGATATATTTGAAAAAGAACTTGATATAGAATATGTAGAGGATAAAACAATAGATGAAAGAAAATCTATAATAAGTGCTAAATGGAGAGGCGCAGGGAAACTAACATTAGAACTTATACAAGATACGATAAAAGCATATACCCCTAACGTTGTAACTGTTAGATTTAATGGCACTATTATTTTAGATTTTAGTGATAAAATAGGTAAGCCTAACAATTTGGATAGCTTAATGAAAAGCATTGAAGATATTAAACCTGCACATTTAGGAGTTGATTATATCTTTAGATATAGAAAATGGGGAGACTTAAATCAATTTATGTGGAAGAATATAAGTAAATATAGTTGGAAAGAAGCTAAAGAAAAAGAAGAAATAAAGTAGAAAAAAGAAGAAATAAAGGTGACTAAAATACATTAATATAGTTTACTATGTTAATGTATTTTTTGTATTTTTTTATAAAAGAGGTGGAGGGGATTGAAAATTTTAAAAAATGGAATAGAGTTGAGTATTATTACCTTGCAACAATATTCTACTAATAATGATATTTTAACATTTGAGTTTGAAAAGCCTTTAAATTTTAGTATAGCTGATAGTTTAGTACAAATTATTTATGAAGTTGACA
>CAMMEG010000034.1 GCA_946495765.1 uncultured Eubacteriaceae bacterium | reverse complement strand
TTATCTGGTTTTACTACCTCTGTACTTCCACCTGCATTTAATGTAATATTAGTAGAAGATGAATTTGAAACAGCAGTTTTAACAGCTTCT
This sequence comes from uncultured Eubacteriaceae bacterium, assembly GCA_946495765.1. Taxonomy (GTDB): domain Bacteria; phylum Bacillota; class Clostridia; order Lachnospirales; family CAG-274; genus Tyzzerella. The sequence continues at coordinate 16,229 of CAMMEG010000034.1, read as the reverse complement.
TTACTTTGGCTGTTTGTATTAATAGATTTAAGAGTAGAAACACCACTAAAAGCATCACTTGCTACTGTTATTGCTCCAGTAGCTTTGCTACCTAAATCAGCAGTTTTAATTTTTGTATTAGCAAAAGCTTTAGCTCCTATTTTAGTAGCATTAGGGAAATCAGCTTTAGTAATATTTTGATTACCATCAAATGCATTAGCTGCAACTTCTATTACATTAGATGTATGTCCATTTAAAGCTTCATCTGTAATATTTGTTAAAGATGTACTATTACCAACTTTTGTTAAAGTATATTCTTTGCCATTATAAGTTAATTTTCCATTAACAAAGCTATTTGGTGTTGTTTGTTTACTAGCAACTGGAGAAGTATAGTCTACTAAAGTAACTTCACCATCTTTAGTACCTTGTTCAAATACATAACCATTTACTGTAGCTTGTTCAACAGTTACTTTAACGTTTGGGTTAGTTATTTTAGATTGAAGAGCTTCAGCATCTGCATTAGAAGTACCAAAAGGTAAAACTAAATCAACAGTTGCAGTTGATCCAAAAGCATTTACATCTATTGTATCAAGATTAGCTCTATTGTAGTTTGGTAGAGAAATAGTAACTTTTCCTGAATTAGCTATGTCAAAAGCATTAGCTTCGATAGTTGTTACTTTTGGAAGTTCTATATTATTAGGTAATGTAGCTGTTTTGAAAGCATCACTCTTAATAGTTGTTGCATCTGTAAGTAATATACTATTAGATAATGTAGCATTTTTAAAAGCATTAGTAGGTATTTCTGTAACACCTGTTAAATTTACATTACCAGATACTTTTACACTACCAAAAATACCATTTATATCTGTTGTGGCTGGTATAGTAGCATTAGACAAGTCTAAGTTACCATTAATAGTTGTATTTGATAATACACCCATATTGCTATCTTCAAATGTAACGCTAGATAAGTTTAAGTTACCATTTATAGTTGCATTTGTAAATGAATGCTTATTTACTTGATCACCTGAAAAGTCTAAATTACCATTAATAGTAGAATTTATAAATGAATACCATTTTACGAGTGTTATATTAGAAAAATCAAAGTTATTGAGAGTAGTTCCTGCAAATGTATTTTCAGCAGGTTTAGTTATATTTGTAGGAAGTACTAATGTGCCAACTGTTGAATTTTGTAAAAGACCTTGTGGAAGTTCGTCTTTCACACTCATAGTTGTAACTTTAGATAAATCTAAAGTACCTACGTTAATGTGTTTCAAAGAAGAATTATCAACATTTATAGTTTTTGGTAATAATAATTCACCTTTAACAGTTACTCCTCTGTATCCACTTTCTACTTCATCATCACGAGCTCCAAGTCCTAAAGTACTTAAGTTTGAAACTAAAGATATTTGTAAATTAGATAAATCTAAATTACCATTTACAATTAAGTTTTTAAATATTCCATCAGCAGAAGATGGAGTAGCTTGTTTTGAACCACCAATAGTTAAATTACCATTAATAGTAGCTCCTTCAAGTACTTTTCCGCCTATTGTGAATGTTCCAGATGTAATTTTGCTTGTATCAATATTTAAATTCTCAGAAATAATTGTGCCTGCAAATGCTTTATTATGTATTTTTTCAAGGTTTTCAGATATTAAAGCAGATACGTTTACATCAGATAAGTCTGGAGCAATAGCGTCTGTACCATTTCCTAATTCAGTTACTTTTAATTTGTAAACTTTACCAGTACTATTGTTTGCATTATCTGCTTTTACCATTAAAACACCGTTTTCTAAACTAGCACCATATTCTTTACCTTCTGTACCATCTGGTGTGTTTGAGTGTACAGTTCCTTTTTTTATTAATTTAGCTGTACCTGCAGTTCCAGATGTAAAATCTGTACCATTACCTACAGTTCCTATGTCAGTAACCTGAAAAACTAATCCAGAATTAGTAATAACATAATCAGTATTTTTTAGAGCTGTAGTGAAATCAGTATTAGTAATACTTTCTGGAGCAGTTGTATCGTCTATTTTAGATGTAGCTTTTACAGTAACAACACTACTACCACCAATAACTCCACTTATAGCTGTAGTACTACCTAAAGTAACAGCCATACCTATAGCCATAGCTTTAATAGCTTTGCTAGATAAGTTTCTTTTCATTTAATCATACCTCCATTTTAATAAAAATTAATTATAATAAACTATAAATTACAAATATATTAAAAAATGATATAGTATTAAAATTACCTATAGTTTATCTATAATTAAATTATATCCTTATTAATAAAATTTGTCAATTATATATAAGTTTACAATATTATTACAAAAATTGTTAAAAATTAAAAGAAATATTAACAATTAGTGTGATATTAAATTAATAAAGATAACGATAAAAATATAACTATCATTTACAAAAAATATTTTTTAGAGTAAAATAATAATTAAAGCTTATTAATATAATAAGTTTAAATTATTGTAAAAATAATAATTATTAACTACTTTTATTTTAAATGAAAAGTAATAGTTTAATTATAATATATTAAGTAAATTAATAATAAATTTTAACGGAGGAAGAAAAATTGAGTCATAGAGAAAAAATTAATGTTTCTAAAGAGGAACTTTTATTACAAAAACAATATATAGAAAAGATAAAAATGATAAATGAAGAATTTGAAAAGACTAATGGTAGAAAGAAAAAGATGATTATATCTACTTTTGGATGTCAAATGAACGCTAGAGATAGTGAAAAGTTAGATGGCATGCTTAAAGAAATGGGATATATAAATGCTGAAGATGAAAAAGATGCTGATTTTATTATATATAACACTTGTTGTGTTAGAGAAAATGCAGAAAACAAAGTATATGGAAATTTAGGATATTTAAAAAAGGCTAAAGAGAATAATAAAGAGCTTAAAATAGCTTTATGTGGGTGTATGATGCAACAAGATATAGTTATAGAAACTATTAAAAAAACATATAAACATGTAGATTTAGTCTTTGGCACATTTAATTTATATAAATTCCCACAACTTTTGTATACTAATTTTGAAACTAATGAACCAGTATTTGACATATGGAAAGAACATAAGGATATAATAGAAGATTTGCCAAGTATTAGAAAGCATAAATTTAAAGCTAGCGTGAATATTATGTTTGGTTGTAACAATTTTTGTTCTTATTGTATAGTACCGTATGTTCGTGGGCGTGAAAGAAGTCGTAAAAGTGAAGATATCATAAAAGAAATTAAAGAACTTGTTGAAGATGGTGTTTTAGAGGTTACTTTACTTGGACAAAATGTAAACTCTTATGGTAGAGGGCTAGAAGAAAACATAGATTTTGCGGGTCTTTTAAGAAAAGTAAATGAAATAGAAGGGCTTGAGCGTATTAGATTTATGACTAGTCATCCAAAAGATTTATCAGACGATTTAATATATGCTATGAGAGATTGCAAAAAAATATGTAATCATATACACTTACCTTTTCAAGCTGGAAACAACGAAATACTTAGAAAGATGAACCGTAACTATACTAAAGAACATTATCTTGAACTTATAGAAAAAATAAAAAAAGAAATACCAAGTATTGCTATTACTACGGATATTATAGTAGGTTTTCCTGGTGAAACTTTAGAACAGGTAGATGATACAATAGATGTTATTAAAAAGGTAAGATTTAATGGAGCATTTACGTTTATATATTCTAAAAGAACAGGTACACCAGCTGCTAAGATGGAAAATCAAATTGATGAGAAAGTAGTTAAGGAAGGATTTAATAAAGTTTTAGAAACCTTAAATCCTATTATATTAGAACTTAATCAACAAAAAATAGGCAAAACTTATAAAGTATTAGCAGAAGAATATGACGAAGAAACGAAAACTTTAAAAGGAAGATTAGAAGATAATAGTCTTATACATTTTAGTGGTGGACAAAGGCTTGTAGGAAATATTATAGATGTTAAAGTTGTAGACTGTAAAACTTTTTATTTAATAGGTGAGGTTATATAAGTAAAAATTAAACATAAATTAGGAGGAAATAATTATGAACAATCTTTTTGAACAAGCAAGAGAACTTGCAAAAGCTTTATTAGACACTAAAGAAGGAAAAAAATATGAAGAGGCAAAATACATTTTTGAAGGTGATGATGATTCTATAGCTATGTTACAAGAGTATGCAAAAATGACACAAGACTTTCAAATGAGAATGAAAAGAGGTGAAAGTGGAGAAGAATTTGAAAATGCTCGTGAAGAACTTAATAATCTTGTTACACAAATGAAATCAAACAATATAATAACAGAGCTCTTTAAAGCAGAAGGAGAATTTAATAAAATGGTAGATAGTGTTATGAATATATTTAATGCTACTCTAACAGGAGAAAGTGCTAAAGCTGGTGGTTGCTGTGGAAGTGGTGGCTGTAGCGGTTGTTCTGGTTGTCATTAATAGGAGGAATATATGATAGAGTATACACCTATGATGAACCAATATTTAGAGATAAAAGAACAATATAAAGATTGTCTTTTATTCTTTAGACTTGGAGATTTTTATGAATTATTTTTTGATGATGCTATTACAACAGTTTCAGAGTTAGATATTGCACTTACTAAAAAAAGCTGTGGTAAAAAAGATGGTGAACCTTTAAAAGTAGATATGTGTGGTGTTCCTTTTCACTCTGCAGATGGATACATAGCAAAACTTGTAGAAAAAGGTTATAAAGTAGCTATATGTGAACAAGTAGAAGATCCTAAAAATATGACGGGTAAAATTGTAAAAAGAGATGTAGTGCGTGTTGTCACAGCGGGAACTGTTATAGACACTAATGTTCTAGAAGAATCTAAAAATAATTATATTATGTGTATTTTTGAAAATAAGGCAGCCATTGGACTTTCTGTTTGTGATGTTTCTACTGGTGAATTTTTAACTATAGATTTTAATCTTAATGAAAAAGATAAAGTTATTGACGAAATAGCTAAATATAAACCAGCTGAGATTATATGTAATAATAGTTTTAGTCTAATATCTAAAATAGAAAAAGTATTTGGGATTAGGTTATATACTTGTTTAGATTTTTATTTTCAATTAGAAAATGCTACAGATACCCTTTTAAAACATTTTAATGTATTAAGTCTTAGTGGATTTGGGATAGATGAAGAACCAGTTTTAATAAGTGTTAGTGGTGCTTTAATGAGATATCTTTTAGATACACAAAAAAATAATCTTTCTCATATATGTAATGTAAAAAAGTATACTACTAATAAATATATGTTTTTAGATATTTCTTCTAGAAGAAATCTAGAACTTACTGAAACTATTAGAGAAAAGTCTAAAAAGGGTTCTTTATTATGGGTTTTGGATAAGACTAAAACTCCTATGGGAGCAAGACTTATTAGAAGATGGATAGAACAGCCTTTAGTAGATAAAAATAGTATAGAAGAGAGGATTTTATCAGTAGAGTATTTTAAAAATAGCCCTTTAGATAAAGCAGATATGAGGGATTATCTTTCTAAGATAAAAGATATTGAAAGACTTATAGGTAAAATATCTTATCAAACTGCAAATGCTAGAGACTTAATAGCACTTAAAAATAGTTTTAGAAGTTTACCAGAAATAAAAGAAATATTATTAAAATCTAATGCACATTTAATTAAAAATATATGCAATGACTTTGATACATTAGAAGATTTATATAATATTATAGAAATTTCTATACAAGAAGAACCACCTTTTAGCATTAGAGAAGGAGACATGATAAAAGATGGCTTTAATTTACAAATAGATAATTTTAGACAAGCTAAAAATAAAGGTGCTAGCTGGCTTTTAGAGTTAGAAAACAAAGAACGAGAAGCTACAGGTATAAAAAATATAAAAATTAGATTTAATAAAGTTTTTGGGTATTATATAGAAGTTACTAATTCTTATTTAAACTTGGTTCCAGAAAGATATATTAGGAAACAAACTTTGGCAAACTGTGAAAGATTTATTACTTCTGAATTAAAAGAAATAGAAGAAGCTATTATTGGAGCAGATGAAAAGCTTGTAGAAGTCGAATACGAAGAATTTTGTAAAGTTAGAAATCATTTAGCATCTAATATTAATCGTATACAAAATATGGCTAATATTATTTCTATCATAGATGTTTTAATATCATTTGCAGAAGTTGCCACGAAAAATAATTATAAAAAGCCTAATATACTTGATAATAGTGAAGGGATAATAGATATATCTCTTGGTAGACATCCTGTTGTAGAACTTTTAACAGAGGATAGTTTTATACCTAATAACATTATATTAGATAAAGAAAAAAATAGGTTATCTATTATTACTGGACCTAATATGGCTGGTAAATCTACATATATGAGGCAAACAGCTCTTATTGTATTAATGGCACAAATAGGAAGTTTCGTACCTTGTGATAGTGCCAATATATCTATTGTAGATAGAATATTTACAAGAGTTGGAGCTAGTGATGATTTAGCTACAGGTCAAAGTACATTTATGATAGAAATGAGTGAAGTAGCTAATATACTTAATAATGCAACAGATAATAGCCTTTTAATATTAGACGAAATTGGTAGGGGTACAAGCACTTTTGATGGTCTTAGTATAGCTTGGGCAGTTTTAGAACACATAGCAGACAAAATAGGAGCTAGAACTTTATTTGCTACTCATTATCACGAACTTACAGAAATAGAAGGCAAAATAGCTGGTGTAAATAACTATTGTGTAGAGATAAAGGACAATGGTGATGATATATTATTTTTAAGAAAGATTGTAAAAGGTGGAGCAACTGGAAGTTATGGTATACATGTGGCTAAGCTTGCAGGTATACCTAACAGAGTAATAGCTAGAGCAAACCAAATATTAGAATTTTTAAATGCTTGTGATGCTACAAAAGTAGCTAATGTAAGTATACAAAGTTTAGACAATGTAGATGAAGAAAATTTTGAAGGAGATTTTTGCTATGATGCATCAGCTAAAAAAACCATTCTATTTGTAGATGAGTTAGAAAAAGAATTTAAAAATTTAGATATAAATAATACTTCTCCTATGGAGGCATGGAAAAAACTTTTTGATATAAAAAGAAAACTAGAAACTCTATAAGAAAAGAGGTATGCTTTTGAATAAAGAAATAAAGCTTTTAGAAAATAATCTTATAAATAAAATAGCAGCAGGTGAAGTTATAGAGAGACCTGCTTCTATTGTCAAAGAACTTGTAGAAAATTCTATAGATGCTCTTAGCAAAAACATTATAATAGAAATAAAAAATGGTGGTACATCTTTTATAAAAATACAAGATGATGGTATAGGAATAGAGAAAAATCAAATAAAAAAAGCTTTTTTAAGACATGCAACTAGTAAACTTGAAAAAATAGATGACTTAGATAGTATATTAACTCTTGGATTTAGAGGTGAAGCCTTAGCTAGTATAGCATCTATATCTATGGTAGAGATGAGCACTAAAACAAAAGATGAAGAAATTGGTAATAAAATAATAATAGAGGGTGGGCAAATAATAAGTGAGGAACAAACAGCATCTTTACAAGGAACTACTTTTATTGTAAAAAATATATTTTTTAACACTCCAGCTAGAAGAAAATTTCTAAAAAAAGATTCAGTAGAGGGAAGTTATGTTTCAGAAATAGTAAATAGACTTGCTTTAGCTCATCCAAATATATCTTTTACATATATAAACAATGGAGTAGAAATATTAAGAACAATGGGAGATGGTAATTTAAAGAATACTGTTTTTTATATATATGGAAAAGAAATATGTAAAAAACTTATACCTATACATGCTATTAAAAATGGATTTAAAATAAATGGACTTATAGGTATACCAGAGTTATCTAGAGGTAACCGCTCTTATGAAAACTTTTTTATAAATGGTAGATATATAAAAAGTAGTGTTGTACAATCAGCAATAGAAGAAGGATATGAGGGAAAACTTATGGTTGGTAAATTTCCTGTGTTTATTATAAATATGTTCGTTCCACAAAATACAGTAGATGTTAATGTGCACCCTACTAAATTAGAGGTAAGGTTTGAAGATGAAAACTTTATACATAATTTTTTATGTGATGCTGTCGAAAAAACACTTAAAAATCAAGTTTTAATACCTAATATTGAATTTGAAGATAAAAAAACTTTTTTAGAGGTGACTGAAACAAGGCCTTTTAATGTAGAAATACAAAAACAACTAGAAGACTTATTAGTAGAAGACGAAGAACAAATAGTAATTAAACCTAACACACATACCAATATGCCATTTGTGGTTAATGAAGTAGCAGAAGAAGAACTTATAAAAAAGACAGAGTTAATATCTAGATTATATAAACCAAAAGAAGAAACAAAAAAATCTACAATAGAAAAAGATATATCTAACATAAATATACAACAACCTATTATCCAAAATATACTTATAGAAGATGAAGAAAATAAAATAGAAGAAAAACTAGAAAAAATTAAAGAAAAGAGTATTAAAAAACATAATTTCTTTAATAATTATAAAATAGTAGGACAAATATTTAGCACGTATTGGATAATAGAACAAAATAATGAAATATTTATTATAGACCAACACTCTGCCCATGAAAGAGTAATATATGAAGAGCTTAGCCAAAAATATAAAGAAGAAAATATAAGTAGTCAAAAACTTATAGAACCTATTGTTATAAATGCAACACCTTTAGAAAAATCTACAATAGAGCAAAATATTTCTATTTTTGAAAAATTTGGATTTGATATAGAAGAATTTGGACTTAATACATATGCTATAAGACAAGTACCTTTTATATTCAAATCACCAGTAGAGCCAAGCTTTTTTACAGAATTATTAGATATACTTGTAGATAAAAATATATCTAATGTATATGATGCTAAAATAGAAAAAATTATTTCTATGAGTTGTAAAAAAGCTGTTAAAGCTAATGATAGACTTAGCTTTATAGAAGCAAAATCTCTTATAGAAAAAATGTTAAAGTTAGAAAATCCTTTTAATTGTCCTCATGGAAGGCCTACTATTATAAAGATGACTAAATATGAAATAGAAAAGCTTTTTAAAAGAATACAAAATTGATGAGGTGAAAAAATGAATGTCATTTTATACTACTTAGCTAATAGCATAGCTGTAATTATTGTAATGACTATAATGGGCTTTACAAGAGCCTATACATCTTATAAGTTAGGAGATATTGCTATAAAAAATATGGGTAAGTTAAGTCTAAACCCTAAAAAACACTTTGAAATATTAGGATTTATTGTTTTTTTATTTTTTAACTTTGGTTGGAGTGCACCAGTAGACATTTCTTCCTTATATTATAAAAATAGGAAAAAAGGTAATATATTAGTTTTTATAATACCATTAATAGTAGCTATAATGTTAGCCTTTATTTTTAATTTTATATATTTATTAATTATCAGATATAAAGGGTATTTTACCCTTATACCAATAATAGGAATGATATCATATACAATAGCAATTTATTTTATTAACTTTGCTGTTTTTAATATTATTCCTATATATCCACTTTTTGGACAAAAGTTTTTTCAAGCTATTTTGCCTACTAATAAAGCAATTAAATTATCACAATATGAAAAATTTCTTCAAATATTAGTTATATTTTTATTAATATCTGGCTTATTACAAAAAGTGTTAAATATTATATCTAGTTTTATATTGGCTATTATATCTATTCCAGTACAATTTATATTAGGATTTATATAAAATGTCTATATTACAAATAAAGTTAGAAGAATTTGAAGGACCTTTAGACCTTCTTTTAAAACTTATTGATAAAAATAAAATAGATATATATGATATACCTATATCTAAGTTAACAGATGATTATCTTTATTATATAAAATCTAAAAATATATCTGATATGGATGAAATGAGTCAGTTTATAATAATAGCTTCTACTTTATTAGAAATAAAATCTAAAATGCTTTTGCCAAAAGATAAAGATGAAAAAACTAATGAAGAAATAGACCCTCGAGAAGAACTTGTTAAAAAACTAATAGAATACAAAAAATATAAAATAATAGCGCAGAGACTTTCTGACACAGAGGTTTTTGTTGAAAAAGTAATATTTAAAAATCCAGATATTGAGGCTATAAACAGAATTAAGATAGATATAGAGCCTACTGCTAAAGAAATATTACATGGACTTACACTAAAAGATTTATATAATGCTTTTGAAGAAGTAATTAAAAGAAAAGAGCTAAAAATAGATAAAATAAGAAGTGAGTTTAAGTCTGTAACAAAAGCACTTTATAATATTAATGATAAAATAATATATATTAAAGACTTAATAATATTAAATAAAAAAATAAGTTTTAGTAAAATTTTCCAAGAAAGTACTTCTAAAGTAGAAGTTGTTGTTACTTTTTTAGCTGTACTTGAGCTTATAAAGACAAAAGATATAAAGGTAGTTCAAGAAAACATATTTGATGAGATAATTATAATGCAAGGGGAAATATAGATGGATGTAAAAAATATAGAAGGTATAATAGAGTCGATACTTTTTGCTAAAGGTGAGCCAGTATGTTTAAAAGATATTGCACATATAATAGAGAAAGATGAAAAAGAAACAAAAATAATATTAAATAATATAATAAAAAAATATGAACGAGAAAATAGAGGTATAAAAATAATACAACTAGATAATAACTATCAAATGTGTACCAATCCAAAATATTTTTCTTATATAAAAAACCTATATAATATACCACAAAAGAAGACAATTTCTCAAACACTATTAGAAACACTCGCCATTATTGCCTATAAACAACCTATAACAAAAGCTCAAATAGAATATATAAGAGGAGTTAGTTGTGACCACGCTATAAATAATCTTATAAAGTATGAACTTATAGAAGAAAAAGGTAGACTAGATACAATAGGTAAGCCTATTCTTTTTGGAACAACAGATTATTTTTTAAAATACTTTGGATTTAAATCTTTAGATAATATGCCTAATGTAGAAAATGAAGAAGATATAAAAAAACAAGTAGAAAATGAAGTATTTAATTTAAAATAATTATAGAAATAAAATATATTATATGATATAATTTTTTTAATATTATATATTGAAAAACAGCTATTCTTATTATTCTTTTTCAATAAAAATTAAAAAAACATTTATAACTTTTAGTTTGAATAACAAAGTCATAGCTTAATTATATAATGTAACTTATTAAAAGCTAAAGATTGGACATAATATATAAAAATATTATAAAGGAGGATTATTTATGAGTGAAAAAGAACATACATGCTGTGGAGGACATCATAACCATGAAGATTGTTGTGGAGGACATCACCATCACGACCAAGAAGAAAAATACCTTACTGTCTTATTAGAAAATGACGAAGAATTAAAATGTAGTGTACTATCAATATTTGAAGTAGATGATAAAGAATATATAGCACTTTTACCAGTTGGAGATGACCAAGTTTTATTATATAGATATGTGGAGCATAGTGAAGAAGACTTTGAGCTTCTTAATATAGAAACAGAAGAAGAATTTTCAGCTGTAGAAGAAGCATTCTTTGATATATTTGAAGAGGACTTTTTTGAAGACGAAGAAGAATATGATTATGAAGAAGAGTAGTTAAATAATGAAAGGAGAGGAAATTATGCTAGCTACTTTACACTTTTATAATAGTTATAATCCTTTTACATTAGATAAAGAAAAAACTAGGGAGCATAAAACTTCTCCTTATTTAAAGTATAATAAACAATCAAATCAATATAAAGATACAGAATTTAAGTACTTTCTTAATAAATCTTTAAATGATAACATAAAGTCATATATGTTTGAACTATCAACTAATTTTAATAGCCTAAAAAATATAGTGAATAATATATATGAAAAAATGTATCATAATTTACCAATGGAAACATTAGATGACAAATTAGAAAGCTTTACTACTACATATAATAGATTTATAGGATTTTTGGAAGAAAATACAGAAAATAGTGGTGAGTTTAAAGATATATTAGATAATACAAAAAATACAATAAATGAGAATATTGATATATTAAATCAACTTGGTATAAATATATCAAAAAATGGGTTTTTAAATTTAAAAAATGAACAACAAGTAAATTTACATAATATAGATGCTGACAAAACTCAAGAATTTTATCTTAATTTATATGATAAAATTTGTAGTTTTATGGAACGACCTATGTCTAGTTATATGGATTTTAAAGATTTTTCATATTATTTTAATTATAGTGGAGATTATGATAAAAATAAATCTTTTAAAGTAGTAGAACAAGGTATATTAATAGACATAATCTTATAATTTTAGAGAAATATACCATATACTAACATTGACTAATTATTTATAATATAGTATGATAATTATATATTAAATTATATATTAAATTGGAGGTATTATTAAATGAAAAGAAATTTATCTAGTAAAGCTATTAAAGCTATGGCTATAGGTATGGCTGTTACTTTAGGTAGTACTACTGCTATAAGTGGTGTTATTACTGGTACAGTTGTTAATATATATGCAGTAGATTTTAATACAGTACAATTTACTGCAAAAGCAATAAAAAGTAGTAATGATTTAAAAATAACTATTACTAAAGAGGGTTCAAATGTTTTTAAGGCAGATGATGCTACTAAAAAACTTACTGGATTAGTAGTAAAAAATGGAAGTAAAATAGTTTTCTCTACTGATGATAGTGGACAAATAGCTAATATTACATCAGATGCAAATACAAATGCAGATGAGCTTGTTATTACAATCCCATTTGCAGATATAACAGATGGAAGTTTAGACGGTAGTGAAACAAGTCTAACTATAACAAAACTTACATCTATGGATATTTCATATGGTCAACCTAGTTCAGAAGTAGCATTAAATTTTGATTCAGGAAGCTTAAATGTAATGACAGATTCAGCTATTGGAATTGATAAAACTGCGCCTACTTTAGAAAATGCAACAACAAGTTATTCTTCTAGTGCAGGTACTCATACAGTAGAAATTGCTCTTAAGGAAAATTTAGTAAATCGTGCTGAACAAATAGACAGTAGTAAATTTACAATTGTAAGAAAAGGTCAAGGAAGTGAAAATGTACAAGTTAGTAAATATAAATTTGAAAATGATAAGTTAATACTAACCTTAGATAAAGAACTTACAGATGATACTTATACAATAACTTATTCTCAAGAAGATGCTGAACTTAAAGATGCTGCTGGTAATAAATTAAAGCTTAATAGTACAGTAGATGTTACAGTGTCTAATATACCCGAAGATGTTACAGCTCCTACTATTACTGGTAATATAGAATACAATAAAGAAGCTAAAATTGTAACACTTACTGCTAGTGAAGATTTAGCAGAATATGATGAAAGTACTTCTACTAATCATAAATTTACAGTAAAAAAAGATAATACATATGAACAAACTATAACTAATGTTAAAGTTGATTCTTCAGAACCTACAAAAATTGTTATTACTTTAGATAAAGAGCTTGCAGAAGGTAATTATACTGTTGGATATCAAGGAGAAGGTATTACAGATAAAGCTAAAGTACCTAATAAATTAGCAAAAAGTGATAGTTTAGGAAGTTTTGAAGTAAAATCTTTACCTGTGCAAGTTGAATTTACTGCAACTACATCTGTTGGTACTTATAAATTTGATAAACTTACAGAAAATACAGTTGCATTAAAAGAATTTAAAAAATCTAATAGTAGACAAAATAGTAACAATACATTTGAAAATGGTGTACTTACTGCTGGCGGTTCAACTTATACTTTAACTCAAATTGGTACTGATGCTGGAGTTGTACTTACTACATTAACAGATGGAGCATTAAAAGGTCATACTAATAATGTAACAACTATTAAAGAAAATGCTTTTAAAGATAACACTAATGTTACAAACTTATCTTTCCCTAAAGTTACAAGTGTAGGTGCAAATGCATTTAATGGTGCTACTGCTTTAACTATAATAGATTTAGGTAGTGAAGCAACTAAAGAAGTAACAATAGAATCAAATGCATTTACAGGAGCTAGCAATATAACAAGTGTTATTACAAATCCAGTGAGCACAACAAATATTAATGATGCATTAGCAAACAGCGGTAGCTCTGCTGTTATTAAAACAAACCCAAATGATTCAAATGCTACAATTACAGCAGAAAAATATTACCAAACAAAAGAAGGTCTAAGATTTAAAGGTTTAAGTAATGACTCTTTAGAATTTATTGGTAGGGAAGCTTATACTGGTACTGGACAAGGAGAATTTGACGGTTCAGAAGAAAAACCTTATTTAGTAACATATGAAAATGGTTTAGTTACTCTTGAAAAAGCTATAACTTCAGTAGATGTAACAAAAGATGGTAATATATTAAAATTTGAAATAGAAAATAATGAAGCTACTTTAGTAGATGTACAATCAGCTATAACTAGAGCTAACTCAACAACTACATTAGTTAATGGTGTAGTAACAGCAGCTAATGGTCAAACATTTAACTTTGTTAAAATTGGTAATGGAGCAGACGCTTTACCTACTGACTTTAATGCTACTAATGTTTTAGGAGATGAAAACCTTACTAAAGTAACAACTATAAGTGCAAATGCATTTAAAAGTAATACTGCTACAACTGAATTAACTTTACCAGCAGTAACAAACATTGGTGCAAATGCATTTAATGGAGCTACTGGTTTAACTAAAGTAGATTTAGGTAGTAGCGAGGTTAATGTTGAAAGTGGTGCATTTACTGGTGCTGCTAATGTTAAAGTTAATAGTGAAAACCAAGCTACTATTGATAATGTTATAGCAAGTGGTTTAGACCAAGGTAAAATTGAAGCTACAGCATCTTTTGTTACTAGTGTTGTTGTAGAAGACGCTAAAAATACAGAAATAGTTTTAACCTTAAATAAAGAATTATCTACTGCATTAAGTGAAGCAGGTGATTTTAGTGTAAAAGTAACTAAAGACGGTAGTGATGTAGTAGGATATACAATTAGTAGTGTAGCTGGCGGTGATTCTAGTTCTCAAAAGAAAGTTACAGTTACTTTAAATAAAGCTATTGAAAATGGACAAATTGTTGAATTAACTTATACTGGTAGTGATATACTTGCTTTCACAGATAAAGAAGTAGAAAATAAAGTTGCTCCAATAGCTCCTTTAACTGTTACTGAGGCTAAAATAGATACTTCTGCTAATAATAAAATAACTATTATAGTTGATGGAACAGTAACTCTTAAAGACGTTAGTAGTGTAGCTACTACAGGATTTAAAGTTACAAAAGCAAATACTAATGCTAATGATGGAACAGTAACTCTTTCAGCTACTGGTCTTAATGTTACTAGTGGTGACACAATAGAATTAACATTAAATTCTGGTAATTTTTCAGCTACAGATTCAAACATTAAAGTATCTTACGATGGAAGTGGTGTGTTAAAAGCTGCTAATGAGTCAAAAGTTAAAATTGAATCAGTATTAGTTAATAATAAAATTGATACAACTGCTCCTACATTAGACCAAGGTACTCATTCTGACACTACTATAACTTTAACTAAAAGTTCTAATGCAGAATACTTAATGCCTATGACTGTTGAGGGTGATGGTGGTTTTGCAATTAAAAAAGACTCAGTAGATGAAAACCTTGATGACCCTATAACTGTAACAAATGTAACAATAGCTGAAGATTCAAAAGATATAGTTTTAACTTTAGATAAAACTATACCTAATGGAACTACTGTTAAAGTAGTATATAATAAAACTAGTGCTGGTAAATCAACTGTTAAAGATACAAATGGAAATGAATTAGCTGATATTGCTCATGGTTCAGGAATTAGTGTAGTATCTACTACTCTTAGTTCTAGAATTTCTCCTATTGTGGCAAGTAGAAGTACTGTTATTTCTGAAAGAGCTACTTCATTAGAAAGTAACACAAACCAAGACCAAGAACAAGGTAATGTAACAACAATTAATATAACAAAAGATGCAACTCAAGAAGATATACAAAAAATGATAACTTCTAAATTAACAGATATAGAAAGTATTAAATTAACTAATAATATGACTTTAGATTTTACAAATGTTAATATTGTAAATCTTAATATTAATAAAGATTCTATAACTGGTACAGGTACATTAAATATTACTGGTTTAAATAGTACAGACAAATTAGCATTAGCTAAAAAGCTTGAAGGAAGTTCTAATGTTACAATAAATAATGACACAATTAAAGATATAATAAATGATAGTAATTCTTCATCTGG
>CAMMEG010000033.1 GCA_946495765.1 uncultured Eubacteriaceae bacterium | reverse complement strand
AGCTGGTGTTCATATGATGAAGAAAAAATGAAAGATAGCAGAGTAGAGATAGCTTTACAAATAAATGGTAAAGTTAAAGGAAGTCTTGCAATAAATGTAGATACTAATAAAGATGAAGTTTTGGCGTTAGCTAAACAAAATTTATCAGATAAACTAGAAGGTCTAAATATAGTTAAAGAAATATATGTTCCAGGTAGGATAGTAAATATTGTAGCTAAATAATAATGCAAAAATAAAGGACGATTATTAATAATCGTCCTTTATTTTTATATGACTTATCTCAATTAAGCTATTACTTTATTTTTCAAGATAAAATTTATAAAGTTACTTTTTGTTTTAATCCTATTGCAATTTAAAAATTGCAATATACAATTTTTAAATTGTAAAAATATCGAAGAAAAATTATAGAAATAGTTAATTATTTTGATACAGAGCATCAAAAAAATTGATTTTTATTAAAATTATAAATTAAATAATAGTATCTCGAGGGATAAATAAGGCTTCATCGCCAATATTTATAACAACACCTCTAGCCTTTTCATCAATAGTAGTAAGCATATAATGAAAATCTTTAATAGTAGCGTCTATTGCTGTAAAAGGATTTTCTTTTTTAAATTTGTTATATTTATCCCAGTCAGTAAATGCTAAGAAAAAGCTATTATTTTCAGCGTCTGTAATATTAACAAAAGAAACATCAGAGTTATTTAAGTCATCAGACGCATTTTTATTTACAATAACGACAGGAGAAAGAAATTTAGTATTATTAATTTCTTTTTCAAAAATTTTAGAATTTTCATCATTTTGATTTTGTAATAAATTTTTCATAGCATTTAAAAAGCTATCATTAGAAACATTAGACATATTTTATACCTCGCTTATTTTAGTTATTTTGTTCCATTAGTGGATTATATTCTTGTAAAAGATTTTGCCAATTAGTTTTAGCAAGATAGGATTTATAATTATTATAGCTATTTAAAGGTACAATAATTTTTTCTAACTTATTAGAACCTATAAATACATTATACCCAAAAGAATTAGTTTGTAAAGTATTAAATTGTACAGTTTTTAAGTTAGGACAATAAGATAAAGCATTATCACCAATATTCTGTAAAGTAGAAGGTAGGATTAAACTTTGTATATTAGTACCTTTAAATGCACTATCTTTTATAGTTTTAACACCTTCTTTAATATTTATTTTGTTAATAGCAGCGTTTAAAAATGCTTCACTTTCAATAATTTCTACATTTAAGCCTAAATTTAATATAGATATTTGAGCCTGTTCAAAAGCACGTTCCTCAATAATTTTAGTTTGTTCTGGGATAGAAAAGCTTTCAACTTTTTTACGAGTAGGATATTTTATAAGATTAGACTTATCTTTGTTGTATAACACACTATAATAAGAAGAATAATTATTATTTACATTACTTACATTAAATCCGTCAATGTTAGGGGTATTATCAAAAGCACTATCTCCTATTTTATTAACCTTATCATCAATTGCTATGACACCATATAACTTTGTAGCATTAGCAAAAGCATAAGGTAAAATTTCTTCAACTGAATATGGAACATTAAAGTTTGTAACAGATTTTTTAGGTGGAAACTTAATAAGTTTTTCTTTATCTTTATCGTATAAAACTCCATTTTCAGAAGAAAATTTATCATTTTTTTCATCTACATTAAATTGAGAAATAGAACTTGCAGTATTTAAAGCCTCTTCTTTAATAGATGTAGTTTCTTGAGGAATATTTATATAGTCAAGTTCTCTTTTAGGTGGAATATAAGTAATTTCAGCTCTGTTATTAGTATATAAGATATTATCTATTACCTCAAAATATCTACTATTATTAGTATAAACTTGACTTATATTATCACAGCCAGAAAAAACATTTTTACCTATGTTTTTTAAATCTCTATTTATAGTAAGATTAGAAATAGAGGAACAATTTAAAAATGCTTCGTCTTTTATAGTTTGTAAATTTGCATTAAAATTAATATTTTTTAAACTTTTACAGTTTGAAAAAGCTTGATAATCTATTGAAATAAGAGTTCTAGGAGCATTAAAACTTTCTATGGCAGAGTTTGTAAAAGCAAATTGTCCTATATTAGTAAGTCCATCTTTAAAAACTACATTTTTAAGATTTTTACAATTATAAAAAGAATACTCAGGTAAAGATTTTATCCTATAAGGTATTTCTATATTTTTTATATTACTATTATAAAATGTAGCTTTACCCATATTTTCTAAATATGTAGAAAGACTTATACTTTGTATAGAAGAATTAGCAAAAGCATAATCTCCTAAAGTTTTAAGTTTGACAATACCAGATATCTCTATTAAATTTTGAGTATTAGCAAAAGCATAAGAGCATATTTCTTCTAAGTCGGAATTAGCCACAAAGCGCTCTAGATTTTTATTATTATAAAAAGCACCTTGTTCTATTTTTTTTACATTAACTGGTAGGTTGTATTGTTTATCTATCTTACCAGCAGGATATGTAATAAGAGTATCTTTAGAAATATTAAAAAGAACGCCATTTATAGTAGCATATTTATTAGCTCCAGGGATAACATTTATTTCTTTAAGATTTTGACAGTCAGTAAAAGCCAAAGCGCCAATATTTTTAACAGTATCGGCAATAGTTACACTTTCTATATATTGATTTTGATAAAAAGCATAAGGGGATATACTATCTACTATATATGTTTTACCTTGATATATAACAGTTTGAGGAATATTGACAGTTTTATTTTTAAAACTTTGACCACTAGATACCGTAACATATCCTTTTAAAGTATCTGAAGATTGTTGAGTTATTGTATATGTAATACTATCATAAGTAAAACTTTTTGTTTTATCCACAGCTATAGTCTGAGTAGGTAGACTAATATCAAGGGGATTAGCAAATGTAATAATAGTAGAAGAAAAACTTAATGCTATTGATAAAATTACAGCTAAACGTTTTTTCATAAATAACACCTCTTTATATTATATTTTATAAAATTTTTCATTAAAAGTACAAAGGCTATATCCATTGTATATTATAATTAATAATAAAATTAGTATTAATATAATTATATTTTTAACAATTATAACACAAAAAAATTAATAAAACAATTATATTTTAAAGGGGATAGAGGAAGAATAAAAAATCTACATATTAATATATAAAAAACAATATACTATAAAAATAATATAGTTATATATATTTTATTACTAAAATGTAACTAATATTACAGGTAAATTACAAATAGCTTTAACCTATTGCAAAAAGTTTTAACTGGTGTTATATTATATACAAGCAAGGCAAACAACTAAAAAATAATATATAGTTAATAAGATGGTTAAACCTAAAGTTCTATCTCAATTTAAACCACTCTTTATTAATACTTTAACTTGTTAAAATATGTTAAACATACTTTGTAATGTTAAAACATTGTTATTATATAGGGGATAGGCAAAGGTTTTATAAAATGTTACAAGAAATGTTACAGTAATATTACATCTTATGAAATACTATTGACTACAAAGGTTTGCAATGCTATAATAAGCGTATGATGGATAGCTAAGTAATTAGCTAAACACTCAAAATTTTTAGGAGGAATTTTATAATGAAAAGAAAAATTGCGATATTATTATCAGCTATGATGGTTACTGGTGCAATGCCATTTAGTGCAAGCGCAGCCCAATTAAAATCTGATAGTGTTCAAAATACTACTTTCGCTAAATCTGGTGAGACTATTGATCCAGATGCTAGCAAATATAAAACTTATAATTCAGAAGATCAATTAAGAGGTAGAAGAAGTGTTCTTAAAGTAAATCTTAATAATGATGATACAAATTCAATTCCAGCTGGTACTAGCTTTAATGTAAAATTAACAAATGGTACTTTTGGTGATTATCAAGCAGGTGCAGACCTTAATGATACAGAGTTTGGTTATAGAAATATAAACGGTATAGATTACAATGCAGTTAAAGATTTAACATCTTTAAAAGAAGTTTATGATAAAATTGCTGCAAGCAAAACTTCAACTTATGCTCTTGATACTCCAATAGTTCTTAATAGTCATACAGATTTAAATATTCAGGCTCTTAAAACTGCTCTTGAAGGAGCAACTAGTGGTACTGCTGGTACAGAGTATCCAGATGGGAATACTGCAGAAGCTTTAAAAACTTGGTTAAATAGTAAAAAAAATAATGCTTGGGATAATGTTATGGACTCATTTAGAACAGATTTAGAAGCAAGTAGTAGTGTAGCTCCATCTTTACTTCATATTCCTTATAGTATTACACTTGTAAGTCCTACAGAAGCTAGAATTACTACATTAGAAAATATGCCACTTACAAATAGTGATAAAAAAATTACTTTTAATACAGATGTAACAGTTAATACAAATAATTTATCAATTAAAGTATATTCTGACGAAGAGTGTAATACAGAAATAAAAGACTATACTAGTGCTAATTTAGCTAGTGCTAAAGCTATTAAAATAGTAGAAACAACTTCAGGTGAAGGTGTTACAACTACTACAAAAACTCTTGAAAATCCATACATTGCATTACCTTTAGGCGGTGTTAAAGCTGATGGTAATGGTGCTGTTAAAGCTACTGTTGTTGCTGATTACAACGATAAAGTAGTAGGTGGAGAATATACTATTACTAAAGGTTTAGAATCAGGCTCTACTAGCTTAGTGTTTGATTCTAACAATGTTAAATCTTTTGAAGATAAAGTTGAAATTGATTCTTTAACTTTAAAAGAAAACGTTAGAAATACGATAGGTAAAGATAGTGATAAAGATGGTATTAAAGATACTGCAGAAATCACTTTAAGACTTAGCGGTGGTTTTAAATTTAGAGATAATTCTATTACAGTTGTAGATGCATCTGGCAAAAATGCAAGTACTCTTAAAGCTACTTCTGATTGGGTAAATACAAATAATCAAAGTGCTATCAAAGTTACAATTACAGGATTAACTGATCGTAATAATCCAATTGGTTTAGATTTTAGCAAAATTGGAACAGAAATCGTACCTACTAACAATAATAACTATGGTGATGTAGAAATCACTGTATCTGGTGATGGAATCAGCAGTCAAACAGTTCTTGTTGCTAAAAGAGAAAAATTAGGTTTCAAACTTGAAACAGTAAAAGATGCTCAAGAAATAGTATCAGGTAGACATTTCAATATTGATAAAAACACTATGGTTGAAGATAATAATAATACAGTTGAAGTTAAGTTCTCAGAAGCAGTTCCTAACACATTAGTTAGTTCTAGAGCTTTAGACTTTAATCTTCCAGAAGGTGTTAAAATTGTAGACGTAGAAATCTCTGAAGATAAAAACTTTAATTCTACTCTTGCAGATGCTGACTTTGAAATCATCAACAATGGTAGAACTTTAAGACTTAAAAGAGATAGCTATACTATCAAAGATTCAGTTAAATCTTTAGCTAGCTTTAAAATGAAATTTAACCTATCTATTGATCCAGCTTTCACAGGTGATATTAAACTTAGTGTAGTTGGTGGTGGACAAAGCGAAGGTACTACTCCTGATGTTGTTATAGCTAAAGCAGTAGCTCCTTTTGAAATCAAAACTCAAACTACTAAAGTAGACTTAGGTTATCAAGATTATAACACTGCTGATATTACTATTACAGAAACTAGACCTGGTATGTTCTTAGAAGGTAAAGATGCTCAATTAAGATTAGTTGCTCCTTACGGTACTAGCGAAGTTGGTTTCTCTGAAGCTAAATTCGAAGTAACTGGTGGAGAATTAGAAGTTAAAGAAAAAGACTTCAAAATTAAAGATGGTGTAATTAACTTTACAGTAAATAAATCATCTTACAAAAACCCATCTACAATTACTATTAAGAATGTAAAAATTGGTTCTACTCGTTCTGTACCATATGGTAGCTATAACTTAGCTTTAAGCGGTGGAGCAGTTCTTAACAACTACAAAACAGGTCTTGCAGACGACAAACAATTTGATCTTTCTGCAACAGGTACAAAAGATACACAAGAATTAATGTATCAAAATAACACTGAATACTATGCAGTTAAAGATTATGTAAACGTTATTACTGAAACTGGTACTTTCAATCAAACAGTTAAAGTAAGTGTTAGTGAAAAAACAGTTCTTGTTGGTGACCAAGCTTATGACATGGATGTAGCTCCTTATATCCAAGCTTCTAGCAACAGTACAATGGTTCCTTTAAGATTCGTTTCTGTAGCTTTAGGTGTAGATAGCTCTAATGTATCTAATCCAGATGCTTCTAACAAAATTGCTTGGGATGCAAATACTAAAACTACTACAATCTACTACGGTGCAGGTACTGGTCAAAAAATTATTCAATTCCAAGCTGGTAGCAACATTATGGTAGTTGATGGTACTAGAATTCCTATGGAATATGGTGTAGTAGCTGAAATTAAAGATGGTAGAATGTTTGTTCCTTTCAGAGCTTTAGGTCAAGCTCTTGGTGTAACAGTTTCTTGGGATGCAGACACTAGAACTGCTATCTACAATGAAAACAATGCTAGAAATGCAAATACTTCTACAACAGTTTCTACAACAGCTTCTACAACAACACAAAGCACTACAGCAAGTAGTTCTTCTACAACAGAATCTACAACAGAATCTACAACAGCTTCTACTGATTCTACAACAGAAACTACTACTGCTAGCAAATAATTTAATCTTTTGATTAATTTTTAAGCCTCCCTTTTTGGGAGGTTTTTTTACTAAATTATATTAGTTGTATACTGTTTTTAGTGGCGGTTAAAAAATTAACCAAAGCTAAACAGTATACAACCTTTTTTGGTTGTGCAAATTTACGGTAAATAATTGGAGGGGTAACTTGTACAGAATAAAAGAATTAAATATAACGGTTGCTTACCGTTTTTAGTGGCGGTTAAAATATTAAATAATAAAAAGATATTTGTATATATTATTATTTTAAATATTTTAGGTTAAATGTTATATAAAATAATGATATTTCTAATAAAAAATATATAAAATGTTAAGTTCACATACTTTATATGTGTATATTTTAATAATAAATAAACTTTATCCACAACTATTGACAAACAACCTTAATATAGATTTAATTTAGATATATAATTATTAACATAAAATTAGTATATTTTATGTTAATAATTATATAAAAAATAGTTGAAAAAATTATAAAAATACTGTATAATGTTTAAAGCAAATATACCAAATATTACATAATTATTTTTAGAAAGGAGATTATATGAAAAAAATAAAAAATTTAAAACTTTTTGTTAAATTTGCACTTACATTTGGAATAATATTAATATTAGTATTAGTATTGGGAATAAGTGGAGCAATAGGATTAAATTATTCTAATAATACATATTATAATAATATAAAATTTAATGATATTGTTATTAAAGATAGTATACAGTTAACAAAAAACATATCAGAAATGAGACGTAAAGTTACAGTTATAGGATATAGGGCTTCTATTAATTCAGATGATAAAGAATTTATAGAATCTGCTTATACTACTTCTAAACAATCAGGAGAAAAATATTTATCGGATATTAAATATGTTCATGAAAAAGGAAAGGATAGAAGTGAAAATATATTATTAATAGAGAATACTTTATTATTATTAGATGAATATTATAATTTATATGGAGAAATTGTAGATGCTATAGAAAATAACCAACATATTTTAAGACAGCAAATATTAGAAGAAATGACAGAACTAGGTGGGAGATTATCTGATAGTGTATATAACGCTCAGGGTCAATCTTTTGATTCTCTTATTATGGAAGTTGATCAAGTTAAAGGTATAATTAAAAAAATAGAAATAACATTAGCGATATTATTTGTTATTATAATTATAATAGGCACTATATTTGCTATAGGGCTTTCACGTTTAACAAGAAAACCTATAGAGCGTTTAAAAGATATTGCATTACAAGTATCTAAAGGTAACTTAGATGAAGATGCAAGAACAAATACTACTGATGAAATAGGCGAATTATCTAATGCTATATCTAATATGTCAGAAACATTTAAAGGTATTTTGTTAGATATAAATGAATTATCAAATGAATTAGATAAAGGTAATATTTATTATAGAATAAATTCAGAAAGATATGAAGGAGTATTTAAAGAGGCAATAGACTCTATCAATACTGCTACTAATAATTTAATTGAAGATACTTTATATATAGTGGGAAAAATAAAAGAGTTTGGCAATGGTAATTTTGAATCAGAAGTAAGAGATTTTCCAGGACATAAAGTTATTATTAAAAATGAAGTTTCTGGAGTGCAAAATGCCTTAAAAGGTGTATCAGATGAAATACATAGTCTTATAATAGCAGCGAATGATGGTAATTTAGAATTTAGGCTTGATACATCTAATTATATCGGTCAATGGAAAGAAATAACAGAAGGTTTAAATCAATTTGTAGAAAATGTAGTAGGTCCTATTAAAGAAACTCAAAATGCACTTAATCAATTTTCTATTGGTAATTTTTCTCATAGAATAACTAATGAATATAAAGGTGAGTTTAATAATATTAAACAAACCGTAAATTATACAGCAGAAACAATCGGTTCTTATATTTCTGAAATATCTTATATTTTAAATGAAATGGCTAATAAAAACTTTGATCTTTTTATAGGTAGAGATTATCTTGGTGATTTTGAAGAAATTAGAAATTCTGTAAACTTGATAATTACAAATCTTAATATGCTTACAAAAGATATTATAACATCTGCTGAACAAGTATCTGCTGGTGCTAAACAAATATCTGAATCTAGTATATCTTTAGCAGAAGGTGCTACAAAACAGGAAGAGTCTGTAGAAGAACTAAATTCTACTGTTAAAATTATATCTAAACAATCTAGTGATAATGCTAAAAATTCTGAAAAAGCTAATGTAATAGCATTACAAGCTAAAGATAGCGCTAATAATGGTAGTAAACAAATGGATAGTATGCTTTTAGCAATGGAAGAAATAAATGTTGCTTCTAATAGTATATCTAATATAATAAAAGTTATAGATGATATTGCATTCCAAACTAATATACTTGCTCTTAATGCTGCTGTAGAAGCAGCTCGTGCTGGTGAACATGGTAAAGGATTTGCAGTTGTTGCTGAAGAGGTAAGAAACTTAGCAGCTAGAAGTCAACAGGCAGCTAGAGAAACTACAGGACTTATAGAAAGTTCTGTTGAAAAAGTAGCTGAGGGTTCTAAAATAGCTAATAATACAGCTCAGTCTTTACTTAGTATTGTTAAACAAATAGAAGAGATAGCAAACTTAGTGGAGTCTTCTACTATATCATCTAGAGAACAAGAAAAATCTATTGAAGAGGTTAGAGCAGGTATATCTCAAATATCAATTGTTACACAAGAAAATACTGCTACAAGTGAACAATCTGCAGCTGCATCTCAAGAACTTGCTAGTCAAGCTGAAGTTTTTTATTCTTCTGTTTCAGATTTTAAATTAAGAAACGAATAATATAAATTTTAAATAAAAAAGATGTTTATATTTTATATAAATATCTTTTTTATTATACGTAGAATAGATGTTAAAAAGTCTACAGCTATACTAGAATAGATAAAATCATACAGAAAGAAAAACTTCTATAATAAGAATAAAAGGGGGATAGCAATCATAAATAGAGGGAATATTAGAGCTTTTTCATAAGACATAAATAGTTTATCACATTCTAAGTTTTAAAATATGAAAATATTAAGAATGTTATGTGAAATAAAAGGTGTAAAATAGTATAAATATAAACATATAAAAATTATATAAACATGTTATTAGAAATATCATCATATTTAAGTGTGCCATGACTTATAGGATACTTAAAATTAAAAGTACTCTAAGGGTATTTAATAGATATTCCAAATTTAAAGTATAACTATGATAATATATATTTTTATATATAGGTTATTATGTAGATACAGAGAAATAAATTAAAATGTAATAAAGGAATAAAAAATCAATTAGAAGAAGCTATAGAAAATAATAAAATAAATTTAAAAGAGAATATAAAGCAATTTATGTGTATGAATAGTGATTAAGAAAAAATAAAGATTATAAATAGTATGACTATAAGACAATTCAGTTATAAGACTAGTTTAAATAGGAGGTTTGATTTATATTATTATTTTAATAAAATACAAAATTATTACAAAATTATTACAAAATTATTACCAATAATTGATTCTTTACAAATATACTAAAAATGTAGTAATATATATATAGACAAAGAAACCAATAAAAAATAGTACATAAACTTTTGATAAATAAATAAGATATTATAAACTACATACGAAATAAAAAAAATAATAGATAAAGCAAATAGGATATAGAGAAAGATATAAAATATTAAATTATATTTTGAAAGGAATAATTATTATGAAAAGATTTTTTATTACAACTTTTGCTTTAACTTTATTTTCAACAGCAAGTGTATTTGGAGCTAGTTTTAATCCAAATAACTCAATTATGAATTTTTTAACCATTAATGGCAAACCAATCAATTATAATCAAAACAATAGTCAAAATAACAATCAAAACAAACCAAACAATAATAATAGTGTAAATGATTGCACAAACAATAATACAAATGATAATATAAACAATGGTACAAATGATAGTATGAATAATAGTACAAATGACAGCACAAACAAACCTTCAACAGAAACACCTAGCAATCCTAATAAACCTGTAGAAGACGAAAGTAATTCAAATAGCTCTGTATCTAGCATAGAACAAGAAGTTGTTAGACTTGTTAATATAGAAAGACAAAAAGAGGGTCTTTCACCATTAAGTATAGATACAGAATTATCTAAGGTAGCAAGGTTAAAATCTGAAGATATGAAAAATAAAGGATATTTTTCTCATACTTCACCAACTTATGGAACACCTTTTGATATGTTAAAACAATTTAATATTTCGTATAAAACTGCTGGAGAAAATATTGCTAAAGGTCAAAAAAGTGCAGAAGCAGTCGTAAATGCATGGATGAACTCAGAAGGGCATAGAAGAAATATACTTAGTAAATCTTTTACACATATTGGAGTTGGTCATACATCAAATTATTGGACACAACTATTCATATCTAAATAAGCAATTTTATTTGTTATTTATCCTCCTTTAACATAGATAACAAATATACATATTGTAAAAGTGTGTATAAAAAAGTCATAGATATTATCTATGACTTTTTTATTAATGCAATTAAGATATCAAAAAAATTGATTAATATTAATTGCTCTTTTGAAATTTTAGTTAAATTAAAAGCTTTTAATAAAATTTAAAAATTTATTTCTAATTATTAATTTTTATGTTATAATTAGAATAAATTTTATTTAATAATATTAAAATTTACAATTAACTATTATATTATGAAAGTCGGTGTAATCATGGATAAAATAGAATTTTTAAGTTTTGGTGAAATTATTTTTTGTATAGTAATCTCCTTTTTTATATTAATTTTTTTAAAGGCATTTTTATTTTTTAGGAAGTTATCTAGAGAATGTGTATATCCTATACATATTTTTGATAATATGATTAAAGATTTTTATGCTATGTTCCCTAAACAATCAATAATGTTTAAAGGCAATATATATAAAAGAGGTATGTTTATAAAAATAACTACTCTACATAAAAAAATATACGAAGGGGAATTTGTTGGCTTTAATGGTAAAGATATGATTTGTATAATAACTAAAAGCGCCATAGTAACAAATAATATAAAAAATATAAAAGATATAAACTTAATAAAATATTAGACGGTTAGATTTGCATTTAGTATATAATAATAAGAAATATAGGAGGATAAATAAGTATGAAAAAAAATATTAAAAAAATTATTGCATATACAACTTTATCTACACTGATTTTAATAAATAGTGTTTATGGTTATAGCAAAACAGATGTATCTGTAAATATAGATAATATGCTACAACCTGTTAAATCTAATGTTATAAATAAAGATGGATATACATTAGTAGCTTTTAGAGATTTATTTGAAATGTTAGATGCTGAGGTAGACTGGAATAGCGTTAAAAGAAATATTACTGCTAAAAAAGATGGTAAAGTTTTAGTTATAAATGTAGATACTAATAAAGCTAAGTTAGATGATAAGTATTTAGATATGCCCGTTTCTATTGAAATAATAGATGAAACTACATATGTACCATTAAGGTTTATATGTGAGGCCTTTGGTATGGAGGTTACTTGGGATAGCGAAAAACAAAAAGTATCTATAGATACAGGTAAAGAAGGATATATATACTTAAATAATATTTATAGAGAAGAAAATACAATAACTTTATCTCAAGAAGATGCTGTAGAAAAGGCTAAAAATAATAACTCAAATATAAAAAATCTAAATGATGCAATAGAATACACTAAAGAAGTTTCATTTAATTTAAGCCAACAAATAGTAGGACAAAATTATTATGACCCTGCAATAGAACAATTATTAAAGAATATAAATAGCTTAAATGCACAAATTCAAGATAAAGATATTAATCAAAAAATAATAGAAGATAGTATAGAGCTAAGTGTCATTAGTTCTGCTACAGCAGTTAATACTACTAAGCTTAATATTACAGTTTTAGAAAAGACTATAGAAGCTAATAATAAAAATATAGAAGCTTTAGAACTAAAATATAAATATGGTATGATTTCTGAGAGTGAATTAAAACAAGCTAAAGATACGCAAAAAAATAATGAATTAACTTTAGCTTCTTTAAACAATTCTTTAAAAACTCAACAACAAACATTAAATAATATATTAGGACAAAACTATGATACAAGTGTAAATATACAATTAAAAGATGATTTTAGTGATATAGATAAAATAGATATAGATTCATATATTACAAGAAGTAAAGAAGGAGATATATCTATACAAGTACTTAAAAAGAATTTAGAAAGAGCAGAAGATTTAAGAGAAAATTATAGCCATACTGCATCTGAAGAAGATAAAATAAAGGCTGATAATGACATAAAAACTGCTCAAAGAAAATTAGAAGATGCTAAAATAGAGATGGAAAATAAACTAAGAAGTAGCTATGATAATTTATTGAAAATAAGAGATAATGATAAGAGTTTAAAATTACAATTAAATAAGGCAATAGATGATTACAATAAAGTTGTAGCAAATTATATTAGTGGCAATGTAACATTAAATCAAGTTGAGCAGGCAGAGTTAGTGATATTAAACATAGAAAAGCAAATAGAAGAAAATAAAATAAATTATGCTATTTCTTTATATACTTTTGAAAAACCATATTTACAAAGTGGAGTTAATTTAAGTAGCTCTAGTGATATATAGTAATAATTGTAAATAATTAGAAATTAAATAATGTATAAATTTAATACCTTTGGAAAATATCTTTATATAAGGAATTTTTCGGAGGTATTTTTTATGTCAGGATATAAAGTTGAAATATGCGGAGTTAATACAAGTAAATTACCTATTTTAAAAAATGAAGAAAAAGAAGAGTTATTTAAACGTGTACAAGAAGGAGATGAAAAAGCAAAGGAAGAGTTTATATATAGTAACTTAAGGCTTGTTTTAAGTGTAATAAAAAAGTTTGCTAATCGTGGAGAAAATATAGATGATATATTTCAAGTTGGAGTAATAGGGCTTATAAAGGCGATTAACAATTTTGACGTAAATCAAGGTGTTAAACTTAGTACTTATGCTGTACCAATGATTATTGGTGAAGTAAGAAGATATCTTAGAGATTATAATTCTATAAGAGTAAGTAGGTCTTTAAGAGACACAGCATATAAAGCGTTACAAACTAAAGAAATGCTTATTAATAAAAATTGTAAAGAGCCTACAATAGAGGAGATAGCAAAAGAACTTGATATAGATAAAGAAGATATTATATTAGCTTTAGATGCTATACAAGAGCCTATATCTTTATTTGAACCAGTATATAATGATGGAGCTGACTCTATATTTGTTATGGATCAAGTTAAAGATGATAAAAATTGTGACACTCAATGGGTAGAAAATATAAGTCTTAATGAAGCTATGAAAAAGCTTAATGAAAGAGAAAAATATATTATAAAACTTAGATTTTTTGAGGGTAAAACTCAAATGGAAGTAGCAGAAGAAATTAATATAAGCCAAGCGCAAGTTAGTAGATTAGAAAAAAGTGCATTGAAAAATATGCGAAAATATATGTAATGGAGATAAAAATGATTGATAATGGTATAAATATAAAAGTTATAAATACTAATAAATTTAAAACTGTATGTATTGCTGTACTTTTAAGGCAAAGTTTGGAGAGAGATTATGTAACATATAATACAATGTTACCTAAATTATTAATGATGGGTTGTAAAAAATATAAAACTGTAAAAGACATAAACATGAAAATAGAAGAAATGTCAGGTGCATATATTCATAGTGATATATTGAAAAAAGGAGATAATCAAATAATAGAATTTATAATAGAATTTGTAGAAAATAAAGTAAATTTAGATGAAGTATTTTTATTCTTAAAAGAAATAATACTAAATCCTTTAGTAGATAATAATGAATTTAAACAAGAATACTTTGAAAAATCCAAAATATTAACTAAAGAAGATATAAATGCTAAACAAAACGATAAAAAAGAATTTGCAAAAGATAGATGTATAGAAATTATGTGTGAAAATGAAAAATTCGGTATTTTAGCAGATGGATACATTGAAGACCTAGAAGAAAACAAATTAGATAATAATAAGCTTTATACTCATTATAAAAATATTTTAAAAACTTGTGAAATAGATATAATTGTAATAGGAAATGTAAATGAAGATAATATAAAAAATATGGTAAATACTCATTTTAATATATGTGATAGATGTTATAAACCTATAAAAAATGAATTTATATATAAAGAAAAATGTGAAGAAAAAAATATAATAGAAAAATTTAATATAACTCAAGGTAAACTTTGTATGGCATTTAGAACTAATATATCAGTTGATAGTGAAAATTTTATAGGACTTTTAGTTGGTAACGAGATATTAGGTGGAGGCTCTGGTTCTATGCTTTTTAATAATGTTAGAGAAAAAGAAAGCCTTTGTTATTACATTAATTCATTTATATATATATTTAAAGGTATTGTATTTATACAAAGTGGTGTAGATTTTAAAAACTATGAAAAAACTGTAAACCATATAAAAAATAATGTAGAAAATATTAAAAATGGAGAATTTGATAATAATAGCATACAGATAGCTATAAATAGTCTTTGTAAAAAGTATAATGGAATATTAGATTATAATACAGCTACTATAGATTATTATTATACTAATTATTTATTAAATATAGATATTAGTATAGAAAAAATTATAGATAAAATAAAAGATATTAAAAAAGAAGATATAAAAGAAGCATTTAAAAATATATGGCTAGATACTTGCTATTTTATGAAAGGTGATGAAAATTGATAGATAATATTATATATGAAAATATAAATGGGACAACACTTGCTTTTATACCAAAAAAAAACTATATAGAAAAACAAGCTATGATTTGTTTTAAATATGGTTCTACTCATAATAATATTATTATTGACAATAATAATATTAGCTTACCTGCTGGTATAGCACATTTTTTAGAGCATAAAATGTTTGAAAAAAAAGATTATAATATTTTTGATAGCTTTAACAAATTAGGTGGAAATGTAAATGCTTATACTAATTTTTTATCTACAACATACTATTTTAACTGTGTAGATAACTTTTATGATAATTTTAAAGAATTATTAAATCTTGTGAGTAATCCATATTTTACAAAAGAAAATGTAGAAAAAGAAAAAGGAATAATAGAGCAAGAAATAAAAATGTATGATGATGACCCTTATTGGAGAGTATTTTTTAACTTAATGAATTTGATGTATGATAAAAATAACCCGATAACAAAAGATATAGCAGGTAGTGTAGAAGATATAAAAAAAATAAATGAAGATATGCTATATGAATCTTATAATAATTTTTATACCAAAGATAATTGTATAATTATATGTTGTGGAGATATAGATGATAAAGTAAAAGTAGAAAATTATATATTAAAAAATTTAGACTTAAATAATAAAAAAACAGGTTTTATACAAAAATATGAAGATAAATGTGATATAATATCGAATTATGTAGAAAAGAAAATGGGAATAAATCAAAAAATTTTTAATATAGGCTTTAAAAATGTAGAAAAAAATGTTACAATATTTGATAAAATAGTATCTAATAAAATTATTTTAGATATTATTTTTGGAAAAAGTTCATTATTTTATGAAAAGTTATATAAAAAGGGTCTTATAGACAATAACTTTGGATTTGACTTTAATAATTTTAATGAAAATTCATTTTATGTATTTTCTGGTATATCTAGAGAGCCAAAAGAAATTATAAAATATATAAAAGATATAATAGAATTATTTAAAACCAAAGGTATAGAAAATAAGGATTTTAATAGAATAACAAATAAACATATAGGAGGTTTTATAGGACAATTTAA
>CAMMEG010000032.1 GCA_946495765.1 uncultured Eubacteriaceae bacterium | reverse complement strand
TATTTCTAGTGAATTATCTTGTTTTAATGTATAGTAAACAGAAATATTAAAATTACCTTCCATATTTTGAAATCCATCTTCTAATTTTGTAAAAAATTTTACAGTATTTGTTGTTTCATCAACTTCATAATCCCAAATTATTTTTGAGGTTGAATTAAATCCACTATGTAAATTATTTTCATCATCATTTTTATCTAAATAATATGTTTTATTATCTATTTTAAAAGTAGCATTTTCTATTCTATTAGCATTTCTACCAATAGTAGCTCCTAAATAACAGGTATTGTTTAAATACCCATTGGGATGGTCAAATCCTAAAACTACATCTACGTTGTTATTGTTTTTATCTTTTAATATTATAGAAACAATAGACGCACCTATATTAGTAAGTTTTACAATCATATTATTTTCATTTTTTAATGTAATTAATTTATAAGGTGATTTTAAAAAATTATTTACTAGTATATTCATATTTTACCTCCTATTTTTACTTAAATAAATAGAATATATAATAAAAACTAATTATATAATTAATTATAGTTATTAATATATTAAAAGTAAATAATTATAGTAAAATTTTTATTTTATTAATTATAAATTAATTAAGTTCTAAAAATTACTTTTAATATTAAAAACTTTTAATAATTTAGAGTCTATGATTATTATTTTCTTATTCATATTTAAAGCATAGTATAATGTATTTTTTGTGCCAATTAAATAATATTTTTCATCATATTAATAACACTAGATTTTTCTACAAGAAATTTATTTCTTTTTATATAGTAATCTGATGTAAAATATTTTTGTAAAAGTATTTTTTGATTACAATTTTTAAGAATATTATTATTTATTAATTTATGTTCATTTTTCCATTTTTCTGCCTGATTTTCAAAAGGTATTATACAATATAATTCTATATCATTATATTTTTGTTTTAAATCTAAAATTATTTCGGCACACCATATATCAACACCCATAGCACAACAAGTAAGAAAAGTTTTATACCCTAATTAATATAATTTTTCTATTTCTTTTATTATTAACAACTTTAATTTTATACAATCTATATTATTTTCATTATATCTAAATGAAAATTTATTTGCTCTATGTCCTGTAAAACAAACTATTTTTTTCATAATATCTCCTTTTTAAATAATATAATATGTATTTATTATATAATGAAATAATCTATATGTAAATATAAGATATGTAGTAATATAGTTATATTAAAAGATAAAGGTGATAATATGAAATTAAGAGTATTAGAAATTTTAAGTGAAAGAAATAAAACTAAATATTGGCTATATAAACAAATGGGTATGAGCTATCAAAATTTTAATAAAATGACAAATAATGAAACAAAATCTATACGCTTTGAAAACCTTGAGGCACTATGTCAAATATTAGAATGTACACCTAATGATATTTTTGAATATAATAAAGACTTAGTAATTAGGAAATAAATATATTTAATAATATACAAATAATAAGAAAAATATTAACCTATATAAAATATATAGAAATTAACTTGAAAATAAGCATATTATTATACTTTAAATTTAACCCCACAAGCAAAACTTATGGGGTTATTAAATTTTATAAATAAAGCATTATAATATTATTTTCCTGACTTTTAATTTGTATAAAGAATAATTTTTTCATCATAGTTTATTATTTCATTACTAGGTGGAAATTGAGTTCTAATAGTATTTCCACTTCCATCTACTTCAAAATTTATTTCTTGTTCTGTTAATAGCTTTTTAGCATCATCTATAGTCATATCAATAAGATTTGGCACAGTTATTTCTCTTGTTTCTTCCATTTTTAACTCTTCTTCTGTATATTCAGGTTCTATTCCTAAATAAGGCAATACATTTTCTAATAATTCTTTCATAACAGGTCCTGCTACTTGACCACCATAATAAACACCTTGAGGTTCATCAACTAAAACTAAGGCAATAACTTGAGGATTTTCTGCTGGTGAAAAGGCAGAAAATGAAGCAATATATTTACCACTTTTTCTCGGAAGTTTTTCACTAGTTGCTGTTTTTCCACCAATTCTAAATCCAGGTATGTAAGTTTTATTACCTGTTCCTTCAGCTACTACGCTTTCAAGTATACTTTTCATTTGCTCAGAAGTTTCTTTAGATATAGTTCTTTCGCCTTTTTCATATTTTAGTTCTTCCACAACGTTACCATTTTCATCTACAATTTTTGTACCAAAATGTGGAGTAATAAGTTCACCACCATTTATAACAGAAGATATAGCTCTTAATAATTGTAGGGGAGTTATTTGGAAAGACTGACCAAAACTCATAGTAGCTAATTCTACTGGACCAACTTTTTCTTCCTTATGCATTATACCAATAGCTTCACCTGGTAAATCTACACCAGTTTTTTCATTAAACCCAAATATATCCATATATTCATAAAATTTTTGTACTCCTAGTTTTTCTCCAATTTCCATAAAAACAGGATTACAAGAATTTTGTACCCCTTGTGTGAAAGTTTGGATTCCATGACTTCTAGGAGAACGCCAACATTTTATATATCTACCAGCTACAGTTTTTCCACCGGTACAATTAAAATGTGTGTCAGGAGTTACAATACCTTCTTCAAGCCCCATAGCTGATGTCATAACTTTAAATGTAGATCCAGGCTCATATGTATCATTTATACTAAAATTTCTCCACATCTGATTTAATGCGTCATTTTTTTCTTTTTCTGACATATTATCCCAGTTAGATTTTAAGTCTTCATTATTTATAACAAATGGCTCATTTAAATCAAAATCTGGTTTATTTGCCATAGCATAAATTTCTCCATTTTGAGGATTCATTAAAATAATTGAACCTCTTTTAGCTCCTTTAGCTTCAACAACTTTTTCTAAAGCTTGTTCTGCATATTTTTGCATATTTATATCTAATGAAGTCACTAATGTATATCCATTAGTAGGAGAAACTCTTTCTTGTTTACTATTATTAAATTCTACACCTCTAGCATCTGTTTCAGTTAAAATTTTACCTTGTTTACCTTCTAAATATTCATCATATTTTGCCTCTAATCCAACTATTCCCTGATTATCTTTTCCTACAAATCCTATAACTTGAGAGGCCATATTATTATTAGGATATACTCGTTTTATATCTTCATCAATCATAACACCGTCTAGATTTAAGTTTCTTATTTCGTCAGCTATATTCTTATCTACTTTAGTTTTAATTCTTTCTAAGGCTACTTTTTTATTAACTTTTTTTAAAACATTATCATAATTTAGTTCTAATTTTTCAGATAAAATTTTAGAAACTTTTTCTGGCTCTTTGACTTGTGAATTTATTACACTAATAGAATATACACTTTCGTTAGTAGCTATAACATTATTATTTCTATCAACTATTTCTCCTCTTTTAGGAGATATAAGTCTATCTCGTGTTTGTTGTTCATAGGCCATTTTTTGATATTCATCTGCTTTTATTGATTGTATAAAAAATACTCTGAATATAAGAAAGGCAAAAGAAGTCTGAAATAATATTAAATAGAATAATATTTTTTTCTTACTAGCTATTCCTATTTTGTCCATAAATACCTCCTTTATAAATAGAATTGTTTTACATTATATGAAAAAATATATATTTATATTCTAATATTTATTAGAGATAAAATTTATTAAAATACTATTAATTAATTTAATTTTTTAATTTATTTTGAATAAAAACAATATACTATTTAAGTTTACAAATATTTTTTTAGTTATAAAGTACAAATAATAAATACTAAAATATTATAAATTTATAAATTATTTATAAATTTATAAAAGCTATTTAAAAATATTGCTAATTAAAATAGCCTATGATATAATTTCAAAGGATAAAAATAGC
The DNA here is from genome assembly GCA_946495765.1 of uncultured Eubacteriaceae bacterium. GTDB lineage: Bacteria > Bacillota > Clostridia > Lachnospirales > CAG-274 > Tyzzerella. Next base: position 12,905 of record CAMMEG010000032.1, on the reverse strand, counting down.
AAGTATCATATGTTTAGAAGTTATATAATACATAATACGAAGGAGGGCTATATGAAAAATAAACTGTATTGGTTATTATTATTACCTGGTATAATGTTATTAGTCATTTTTCTTGTAATACCACTTTTTAATACTCTATTTCCAACTATATATGAAGAAAAATTTACACTTTATAAGTATATAGAGTTTTTTAAAGATGAATATTATCTTGGCATTTTGATAAGAACATTAAGAATTTCTATAGTAAGCACGATTGTATGTATAATACTTGGTACACCTACTGCTTATTATATCTCTAGATGCAATAAAAAGTGGCGTAGTTTACTTATTGCAATATCTATTTTCCCATTATTAACAAATTCTGTTGTAAGAAGTTTTGCTTGGATTAATATATTAGGCAAAAATGGAGTTATAAATACAATATTTTTAAAATTAGGCTTGATTAATGAACCTCTTACACTATTATATACAGAATTTTCTATAATTATAGGTACTATATATTTATTTTTACCTTTAATGATTATTACAGTAGTAGGTGTTATGGAAAATATTGATAATGATATGATGGAAGCAGCTGAAAGTCTTGGAGCTAATCGTATTAAAGCTTTTATAAAAGTTATTTTACCTATGAGTTTACCGGGAATTATAGTAGGAGGTGTTTTAGTATTTACAGGTGCTTTAACAGCATATACAACTCCACAGCTATTAGGAGGTAACAAAAATTTAGTTTTAGCTACATTTATTTATCAAAAGGCTATGTCAGTTGGTGATTGGACAGGCGCAAGTGTTATAGCTACAATAATGATTATAATAACTGTTTTAGTTATTAAGTTATTAAATGGTATAGCAGCAAGACTAGACAAAAGAGGTGAAGATTATGCGTAAAAATAAATTACTTACTATTTTTTCAATTTGTGTTTTTTTATTCTTGTTTATACCTTTAATAATTATAGCTATAACAGCTTTTGGAGAAGAAAGTACAATAACATTTCCTATAAAAAATATATCTTTAAAATGGTTTATTAATGTATTTAAATCTGAATCATTTATTTCATCTTTTGTATTAAGTATAGAAATAGCTCTATTAGCAACTTTATTAGCATTATTAGTAGGTATTCCAGGAGCTTATGCTATGGCTAGATATTCTTTTAAAGGTAAGAAATTTTTTAAAGGATTTTTTCTATCTCCAACTATTATACCTGGTATTGTAGTAGGGTTCTCTCTATATCAATTTATGGTAATTAAACTTAGAATACCAGTTTTTTATGGATTATTATTAGGACATTTTTTAGCTGTTTTACCTTATATTATTCGTGTGGTAGGTTCAAGTTTAGAACAATTTGATTTCTCTATTGAAGAAGCAGCTTGGAGCTTAGGGTGCAATAAGTTTAAAAGCTTTTTTAAAGTAGTAATACCTAATATAACATCTGGGATATCTGCTGCATTTATGTTAGCGTTTATAAACTCTTTTAATAATATACCAATATCAATGTTTTTAAGTGGACCGGGGGTTAGTACATTCCCAATGTCTTTAATGAATTACATTGAGTATTATTATGACCCAACTGTATCTGCAGTGTCTGTATTACTTATGTTAGCTACTATTATTATAATGTTTATCGTTGAAAAAACATTAGGTATAGCAGCTTTGTCAAAATAGGAGGAAAGAATTATGTCATTTATGAGTTTAGATAAAATAAATGTTAGCTATGATGGTAAAAAAAATATCTTAGAAGGACTTAGCCTTGATATAGAAAAAGGAGAATTAGTATCATTATTAGGTCCTAGTGGCTGTGGAAAAACTACAACCCTTCGTGTTGTGGCTGGTTTTGTTGAAGCTAATAGTGGTAGATTTACTTTAGATGGAGAAGATTTAACTAAAACTCCTGTACATAAAAGAAATTTTGGACTAGTTTTTCAAAGTTATGCGCTTTTTCCACATCTTAGTGTTTATGATAACGTTGCTTTTGGTTTAAAATTAAGAAAAGTTAAAAAATCTGAAATAGACATAAAAGTTAAAGAAATATTAGAAATTTGTGGACTAACTGAGTTTGCATCACGTTTTCCTAAACAAATGTCTGGTGGTCAAAGACAACGTGTTGCATTAGCAAGAGCATTAGTTATACAACCTAAATTATTATTATTAGACGAGCCTCTTAGTAATTTAGATGCTAAACTTCGTATAAATATGCGTGTAGAAATAAAACGTCTTCAAAAAAAATTAGGCATAACAACACTTTTTGTAACTCACGATCAAGAAGAATGTTTTTCTATATCAGATAAAGTAGCTGTTATGAATAATGGTATTATTGAACAATATGATACGCCTGAAAATATATATAAACGTCCTAAAACTGAGTTTGTAGCTCGCTTTATAGGATTTGAAAACTTTATAAAATTAGAACGAATAGAAGGAAACCAATATAAATCCGAAACAGGCGATGTATTTAATGTAGAAAGTGATGAATATTTACAAACTTGCTTAGGTACTATTAAGCCAGATGATATATTAATATCAAATGATAATAATAAAAATTCAATTAAAGGTGTTGTACAAGTTAGAACATTTTTAGGTAAATCTTATCAATATGAAGTTGATACACCTTTGGGTAAGCTTATAGTAAATGAACAAGCTGACAAAATATATGAGGCTGGAGATATTTTAACTTTAGTGTTACCTTCAAATAAAATAATATTAGTATAATAATTTATTAAGGAGAAAAGAAAATGAAAAAAACTTTAGCAATTTGTTTTGCGACAATAATGATGGTTACTGGTTTAACTGGATGTGGAGCAAGTACTGAAGAAGGACAAAGTGCAGATGGAAAACGTCAATTAGTAATATCTACGTGGGGATTAAGTGAAGATATTTTAAAAGAGGATGTTTATGCTCCTTTTGAAGAACAATTTAATTGTGAAATTGTTTTAGAAATTGGAACAACACCTGAACGTTATACAAAATTAGCAACAGATCCAAGCTCTACAGTTGATGTAATTGACTTATCCCAATCAAAAGCTGCTGAAGGTTATGAGGCTGGACTTTTTGAACAAATTGATTATTCTAAAATACCAAATGCTAAAGACCTTATTCCATCAGCATTAGAGTTAACTGAAAATGGTTATGGTCTTGCTTATACAATAAATAGTATTGGAATTATGTATGATAAAGAAGCTTTAGGATTTGAAATTACAGAATTTACAGATTTATGGAAGCCAGAACTTGCTGGAAAAATTTCTATACCAGATATTACATCTACTTTTGGGCCTGCTATGATGTATGTAGCAAGTGATTATAAAGGTGTAGACATAACAACAGATGAGGGTGTAAAAGCTTTTGAAGCATTAGAAGAATTAAAACCTAACATTGTAAAAACATATTCTAAATCATCTGACTTAGCTAATATGTTTGCATCTGGTGAGATACAAGTGGCAGTTGTTGGTGACTTTGCAATACCTACAATACAAGCAGCAGCACCACAAGCAATATATATAAGTCCTGTTTCTGGTACTTATGCAAACTTTAATACAATGGATATTAACAAAAACTCTAAAAATAAAGACTTAGCTTATGAATTTATTAATTGGAGACTTAGTAATGAGTTACAAACTAAAACTGCAGAATCTTTAAATGAAGCTCCTACTAATAGTACAGTACAATTAACTGATGAGGTTGCATTAAATAAAACTTATGGTGAAGTTGCTAACAATGCTAAAGCAATAGATTATAGCTTTGTTAATAAATTTTTATCAAAATGGATTGACCAATGGAATCGTATCTTAAATAGCTAATTTGTATTAAAAATTAAATATTAAAAGCAACTATAATATGAAATATGTAGATTTAATAATAAAAAATAGTAATGTATATAATACATTTTTACAAAAATTTGAAATTAAAGATATAGCCATTTTAAACGGCAAATTTTACTATATATCAAATAATATTACTGAGCTAAAATCTAAAAAAGTTATTGATTATAAAGATAAGTATATTATTCCTGGATTTATTGATATTCATATGCATATTGAAAGTTCTATGACAGTTCCAAGTGAATTTTCTAAAATTGTATTACCTTGTGGGGTCACTACTGTTGTAGCTGACCCTCACGAAATAGCCAATGTTTTAGGAATAAATGGAATAAATTATTTTTTATCTAGTGAAACAACACTAGATATTTTTTATGGAATCCCTTCAAGTGTTCCATCTACTAATAATAATTTGGAAACAACTGGTGGAGAAATATTAGAAAATGATGTTATAGAATTATTAAAAAATCCTAAAGTAATATGTTTAGGTGAAGTAATGAACTTTAAAGATTTAATATCTAAAGATGAAACTTTAATTAAAAATATTATAAAAATATGTAAAGAAAGTAAACCTTATTTACCAATAGAAGGACATTGCCCTAAAATAACTGGTTTAGACTTAGCCAAATTTATATATGCCGGAGTTGACGCTGACCATACACAACAAACACCAGAATCAATATATGAAAAAATAACAAGTGGAATGTTTTTAGAAATACAAAGTAAGTCTATTAATAAAGAAACTATTAAAACATTGGTTGAGAACAATTTTTATGAATATTTTGCTTTTGTAACAGATGATGTTATGGCTGACCATTTAAAGGAAGGACATCTTAATAAAGTTGTAAAAAAAGCAGTAGACTTAGGTATGCCCATAAATAAAGCAATATATTGTGCCACATATACACCAGCTAGAAGAATGAATTTGTTTGATAGAGGGAGCATATCTGTTGGTAAAATAGCAGATTTTATTGTACTTGATAATTTGGAAAATTTAAGTATAAAAGAAGTATATAAAAATGGTAATTTATATAGTGGTGAAAATGTGAAAAAAGAAAATTTTCCATCTTATGTTTATAATACTGTAAAATGTAAAAAAGCTGTTTTAGAAGACTTTGAAATAAATACTAAAAAAACTGGATATGTAGCTTGTAATGTTATACAAATAAATAAAGAAGGTAATTTTACTAAAAAAATAGTTAAAAACTTACCTGTTAAAAATGGGAAAATCTTATGGGAAGAAAGTGGACTTTCATTACTTATTGTATATGAAAGATATAATAAAAATGGTAATAAAGCTTATGCTTTAGTAGATGGGGCTATAAATAAAAAGGGGGCTATTGCTACAACCTGGGCTCACGACCATCATAATCTTATGGTTATGGGTACAGATAAAAATGATATGCTAATTGCTCAGCATAAAATAGTGGATATGCAAGGTGGTTATGTTGTTTGTAAAAATCAAGAAGTGTTAGCAAAAGCAGTTTTAAACGTTGGTGGAATTGTAAATGATGGCGATATAAATCAGTTAGCTAGTGATATAAAAAATGTAAGAAAAGCTATGAATGACTTAGGATATGAACATATAAATGAAATTATGTCTTTTTCTACACTATCTTTACCTGTTTCTCCAGAGATTAAAATAACAGACTTTGGAATGATAGATACTAAAACACAGCAGTTTATTAATATAGAAGGTGAATAAATGAAAACTATTATAAAAAATGTAAAAATTATTACTATGGACAGCAATATGAATGAGATTGAAAATGGTTTTATTATTATAGATGGTGAAAAAATAAATTCTATAGGCAGTATGGATGAATATAAGCATATACAAGATGGTAAAATAATAGATGGAAATGGTGGAATATTAATGCCAGGTATGATTAATATCCATACTCATCTTAGTATGATTCCATTTAGAAGTCTTGGCGATGATTGTAAAGATAGACTTAGAAGATATTTATTTCCTTTAGAAAATGAATGTATGAACAAACAATTAGCATATTATAGTGCTAAATATGCCATATGTGAAATGCTTTTAAGCGGTGTTACCACGATTATGGATATGTATTATTTTGAAGATGAGGTGGCTAAGGCTGTTGAAGAAATGGGAATAAGAGCTTTTTTAGGAGAAACTGTTATAAATTTTCCTACTTGTGATAGTAAAGAGGCTTTTGGTGGTTTAGAATATGCTGAAAAATTTATAAAAAAATGGAAAGACCATCCTTTAATAACACCTTTTATAGCACCTCACGCTCCTAATACTAATAATACTGATTCTTTAATAAAAGCAAATTTAATATCTAAAAAATATAACGTGCCTATAAGTATGCATTTATCTGAAATGGATTATGAACTTAAATATTTTAAAGAAAAATATAATAAAACGCCTATTGAATATTTAGAAAGTATAGGCTTATTAAGTGATAGATTAGTTGCTGCACATTGTATTTTTTTAACTGATAATGATATAAATCTTTTAAAAAAATATAATGTTAAAGTAGCACATTGTATTGGTTCTAATACAAAGGCGGCTAAAGGGGTTGCTCCTGTTTCTAAAATGTTAAAAAATAATATTTTAGTTGGACTTGGAACAGATGGTCCATCAAGTGGAAATACTTTAGATATAATTACTCAATTTAAACTATTTGCAAATTTTCATAAATTAGAAAATAAAGACCGTAGTATTTTTCCGGCTAAAGATATCGTTAAGTTAGGAACAATAATTGGAGCAAAAGTTTTAAATAAAGAAAATCAGATAGGTTCAATAGAAGTAGGTAAGAAAGCAGATTTAGTTATTATTGAAACTAAATCTGTAAATATGTTTCCTATTTTTGACCCTTATTCTGCTATTGTTTATAGTGCTAACTCTAGTAATGTTGATACTGTTTTTGTAAACGGAAAATGTGTTGTAAAAAATAAAAAACTATTAAATTCTAATTTAGAAACAATTAGAAATGACTTAAAAAATAATATGCAACAGTTTGAGAAAAAAGCTAAAGACCAATTAGAAAAAACTAATTTATAAAACAATATATTAAAATATTGTTAAAAATAAAATCATAGCTTAATTTAAAAAGGCTGTATTATTATACAGCCTTTGTTATAATTAAACTATTACTTTTTGTTTAAAATAATTTATGATTTAATTTTTATTTAATAATAAAAATATCTATTTTTAATCTTTATATCAAAAAAATTGATTATATAGATAAATTGTACTTGTTCATCCAGTAGTTTATTTGTATAAAATACGCCATAAATTGTGGAGCAGACATTAATTGACCAAACCAAGGCTTACCATAATCGGCAGGTGTTTTCATAAATTCTATTACTTTATCTTTATCTATTAAATTATTAATAGGTGAGTTATTATTATTTATTATAGATGTTAGTTCATTTATTAATAGTTTTTCATAGTTAGGATTATATGTTTTAGGATATGGACTTTTTTTACGATTTAAAAGCTGAGTAGGTAACAAGTCTTTTGTAGCTTCTCTAAGAAGACTTTTTTCTACATTATTTTTATATTTCATATTCCAAGGAACATTCCAAAGATATTCTATTATTCTATGGTCAGCAAATGGTACTCTAGCCTCTAATCCATTATACATACTCATTCTATCCATTCTATCTAATAGTGTAGCCATAAACCATTTTATATTTAAGTATGCTATTTCACGTCTTTTACATTCTTCTTTTGTTTCTCCATCTAAATAAGGTGTATTTCTTATAGAGTTTTCATAATTTTCTAAAGAATACTCAGATAGATTTAACTTAGTTTTTAAGTCATTAGTTAAAAATAATTCTCTAGTATCTATGTTTTTAGACCAAGGAAATGTTATAGAATTTAATAAATCTTCTCTATAAAACCACGGATAGCCTCCAAATATTTCATCAGCACATTCACCTGTTAAAGCAACTTTATTATGCTTTGACACTAATGAGCAAAAATATAACATAGATGCATCTACATCAGCCATACCTGGTAAGTCTTTAGAGTCTACCGCTTTATATAATAGGTCTATAAGTTCTTCTTCATTACATTCTAAATAATTATGATTTAAGTCATAATGCTCTAACATAATATCTACATAAGGTTTATCTCTTTCTGGTTGAAAACTATTTGACTTAAAATATATGTCATTTTCTTTAAAATCAAATGAAAAAGTATTTAATTTTTTACCTCTTTTGTTTAAATAATTTGAAGACACAGCAGTAACTATACTAGAATCTATCCCACCAGATAAAAATGTACATATTTCTACATCAGATACTAATTGTTTTTCAATAGAATCTCTTACTAAATATGACACCTTTTCTACTGTTTCATCATAGTTATCTTTATGATAATCACTTTTTAATTCCCAATATTGTATTTCTTTAAATCCATAACTATTAAAAACAGCAAAATATCCCGGTTTTATTTCATATAGATTTTTAAAAACTCCTTTACCAGCTATCCTAGCAGGACCTATACCTAATATTTGTTTTAAGCTGTCTATATCTATTTCTGGCTTTATATTAGGATATTTAAATATTGCTTTTGGCTCTGAGCCAAATATTAAAGTATTATCATTTATTGTATAAAATAAAGGTTTAATACCAACTCTATCTCTAAATAAATATAATGTTTTATTTTGAGTATCATATATAGAAAATGCAAAAATACCGTTTAAATAGTCTACACATTTTTCCTTATATTCTATGAACATATATAAAATGACTTCTGTATCTGTAGTAGTAGAAAATTTATAACCTTTACTTATTAAATCTTTTTTTAATTTATCTGTATTATATATTTCTCCATTATATACTATAATGTATTTATTGTTATTTATAGTTTTAATCATTGGTTGAGTACCATTTTCTGTTAAATCTCTAATAGATAGTCTTGCATGTGATGCTCCAAAATTTTCATCTAAATAAACACCATATGCATCATTACCTCTTCTCCTTAGGGCTTTTCTCATATTATCTAAAGTTTCTTTAAAAAATATTTCATTATTTAAAAAGTTTTCATTAAAATTAACAAATCCTGCTATTCCACACATAGTAAATCTCCTTATATATTTATATATTATATTATTCAAAATAAATAAGTATTATTAATATTTTGTATTATACTTAATAAAAATGTTATTAATACTATTATATCATGTTAAGTTATTATTTATATAATTTCTGATAAAATTATATAAATAATAACAAATAAAATATTAAAATAATATAAAAAGTTAAAATTAATGTAGAAAATATTAAAAATTACTGTTATAATAATATCTTGACTAAACCTATAACTTGTGTATAATTAATATTACAATAACTATATATGGTAAACATTTATTATATATAAATATTTTAGGAGGGGTCAAATTGGTAAAAGTTATAAAAAAAGATGGTACATTAGAAGAATTTGATAATAATAAAATCATAAGTGCTATAACTAAATCAGCAAATAGGGTAATGTATTGTTTTGAAAAAAGTGAATATGAAAATATATGCAACATAATAAAAGATGAAATAGATAAAAAAGGCTTTAAAAAAGTCCCTATTCAAGTAATGCATAATCTTGTAGAAAGTGCACTAGAAACTATAAATTCTAAGGTTGCAAAAAGTTACAAAGATTATAGAAACTATAAACAGGATTTTGTATATATGCTAGACGATGTTTACCAAAAGGCTCAATCTATAATGTATATAGGAGATAAAGAAAATAGTAATACGGATAGTGCATTAGTAGCCACTAAAAGAAGTCTTATTTATAATCAGTTAAATAAAGAACTTTATAAAAAATTTTTTCTTACTACTGAAGAAAAACAAGCTTGTAATGACGGATATATCTATATTCATGATATGGCAGCAAGAAGAGATACTATAAATTGTTGTCTATTTGATATGAAAAAAGTATTAGAGGGTGGATTTGAAATGGGCAACCTTTGGTATAATGAACCAAAAACTTTATCTGTTGCCTTTGATGTAATAGGAGATATTATTTTATCTACTGCATCTCAACAATATGGTGGATTTACTGTTCCTGAAATAGATAAAATATTAGAAAAGTATGCTAATAAAAGTTATATTAAATATGTTAATGAAATAAAAGAATATGTGTCATTTATAAAAGATGAAAATTTATCTAATGAAGATATGACTTTTATAGAACAAAAGGCATTAAAAAAATTAGAACGTGATTTTGAACAAGGATTTCAAGGGTTAGAATATAAATTAAACTCTGTTGGCTCTTCTAGAGGAGATTATCCTTTTGTTACCTTTACAATAGGACTTGGTAAAACAAAATTTGCAAAAATGGCAAGTAAATGTATACTTAGAGTACATAAAGGTGGACAAGGTAAAGAGGACAATAAAAAGCCAGTTCTTTTTCCTAAAATTGTATTTTTATATGATGAAAACTTACATGGAAAAGGCAAAGAATTAGAAGATATTTTTGATGAAGCAATAGATTGTTCTAAAAAAACTATGTATCCTGATTATTTAAGTTTAAATGGAGATAGTTATGTAGCTAATGCCTATAAAAATTATAATACAGTAATATCTCCTATGGGGTGTAGAGCATTTTTAAGTTTATGGTTTGAAAAAGGTGGTATGAATCCTGCAGATGAAAATGATAGAGCAATATCTGTTGGAAGATTTAACATAGGAGCAGTTTCTTTACATTTACCTATGATATATGCAAAATCAAAATCTGAAAGTAAACCTTTTTATGAAGTTTTAGATTATTATTTAGAAATGATTAGAAAAATTCATTTAAAAACTTTAGATTACTTAGGTGAGATGAAAGCTTCTACTAATCCTATTGCATATTGTGAAGGAGGATTTTATGGTGGAAATTTAAAGCCATCTGATAAAATAAAACCTCTTTTAAAATCAGCAACAGCAAGTTTTGGTATAACTGCTTTAAACGAATTACAACAGCTTCATAATAAAAAATCACTTTTTGAAGATGGAAAATTTGTTATAGAAGTTATGGAATATATTAATAAAAAAATAGATGAATTTAAAAAAGAAGATAATGTTTTATACGCAATATATGGAACACCTGCTGAAAGTTTATGTGGTTTACAAGTTAAACAATTTAGAAAAAAATTTGGTATTATAGAAAATGTATCAGATAGAGAATATATGAGTAATTCTTTTCACGCTCATGTTAGTGAAAATATTACCCCAATACAAAAGCAAGATACAGAAAAACGCTTTTGGAATTTATTAAATGGCGGTAAAATACAATATGTTAAATATCCAATAGAATATAACAAAGAAGCTATTAAAACATTGGTAAAAAGAGCTATGGATTTAGGTTTTTATGAAGGTGTAAATCTTAGTCTATCATATTGTGATAAATGTGGCCATAGTCAACTCAATATGAATATTTGTCCAAAATGTGGAAGTGATAATTTAACTAAAATAGACCGTATGAATGGATATTTAAGCTATTCTCGAGTAAATGGAGACACTAGGTTAAATGAAGCTAAAATGTGTGAAATAAAAGACAGAGTAAGTATGTAAGGGGTAAAACATGAAATATCATAATATTACACATGATGATATGTTAAATGGTGATGGGCTTAGAGTTGTTTTGTGGGTATCAGGTTGTGAACATAAATGTTATAACTGCCATAATAAAATAACATGGGATATAAATAATGGTCTAATTTTTGATGATAATGCTAAAAATGAAATATTTAACCAATTAGAAAAAGATTATATAAAAGGAATAACATTTAGTGGTGGAGACCCATTACATAAACAAAATAGAACGGAAGTATTTAACATTACCAAAGAAATCAAAGCTAAATTTCCTAAAAAAGATATTTGGTTATATACAGGATATACCTGGGAAGAAATAAATGATTTAGATATTATTAAGTACATAGACGTATTAGTTGATGGAAAATATATAGAAGAACTATCAAATCAAGAATTAGAATGGAGAGGTTCTTCTAACCAAAGAGTTATAGATGTAAAAAAAACTTTAATGGAATATAAAATAATAAGCTATTGATAGGAGATAAAAATGGATAAAATTTATTTTGCAAAAATTAGAGAAGATGCTATAATACCAACAAGAGAAGAGTATAATGCTGGACTTGATATATACCCTTGTTTTGATGAAGAATATATGATAATAGAACCAGGTGAAACAAAACTTGTTCCTACTGGTATAGCTAGTGCAATTCCTATTGATTATTATATACAAATACATGAAAGAGGCTCTAGTGGAAGCAAGGGTATAAAATATAGTGCAGGTGTTATAGACTCTAGTTATAGAGGCGAATGGTTTTTAGCCACAACAAATGTAAATAAAAAGCCAGTATTAATAACTAAAAAAGATATTGATAGTTTAGATGATACTATTAAACAAATCATTAAAAATGCTTATATTATATATCCATATAAAAAAGCTCTTTTTCAAGGTGTTGTACATTGTGTACATAATAAATTAGAACGACTCGAGATATCTTATAATGATATTTTAAAAATACCATCTAAAAGAGGAAATGGAAAACTTGGTAGTAGCGGTAAGTAGTTATCAACTGATATTTAAATATATACTTATATTAGTATTTAATTAAAGATATTTTAAAATTTCACAAATAAATATTAAAATATCCTTGACAAATTGGTTTTTAACAGTTATAAATAGATAAGGATACATTTTATGTATTAAATATATTTATTACAATCGTTGAGGAGGATTGTCACTATGAACAAATCAGAATTAGTTGCAGCTATTGCTGAAAAGTCAGAATTAACCAAAAAAGATGCAGAAAAAGCTTTAAAAGCTTTTGAAGAAGTAGTTACAGAAGAACTTTCAAAAAAAGGCGAAGTTAGATTAGTTGGATTTGGGACTTTTGATGTTATAGAAAGAGCAGAGCATATGGGTAGAAACCCTCAAACTAAAGAACCAATGAAAATACCTGCTTCTACTGCTCCTAGATTTAAAGCTGGAAAAGCACTAAAAGATGCAGTTAATAAAAAATAGTGATGTTTTTAATCTCTCTTTAATAAAGAGAGATTCTATTATTATAGTAGTTATATTAATAAATATATAGAAAGGGCAACTATATGCG
>CAMMEG010000031.1 GCA_946495765.1 uncultured Eubacteriaceae bacterium | reverse complement strand
GTAGGTTCGAATCCTACTAGCCCTGTATTAAGCTATGAAGCTTTGCTTCATAGCTTTTTTTATAATTAAAGATTTAAGACCTATCTAATACTATATATTAAATCTACAATACCATTATAGTTTTCAGTTTTTAATAGTTTTAATTTTAATTCATTGTCAATATTATTAAAAAGTTTAATACCATTACCTAAAATAGTAGGTATTATAGATATATGATAAATATCAATTAAGTTTTGTTTAATAAGTTGATTAACTATATTAGCTCCACCACATATCCAAATATTTTTCCCATCTTCTATTTTTAAATCTTTTACTAATTCACATACATCTTTATTTGTAAAAATTATTTCTTTATTAGACTTAAAAGATTTTTTTGTAACAACATAGCTTTTCATACCTTTATATACCCAATTATCTGGTGATAACTCTGTAATAACTTGATTGTATGTGTTGTATCCCATAACAACAGTATCTATATTTTTTATGAATTTTAAATAACTATCAATAGAGTTATTATTTATATCTTGTCCACATAGCCAATTTACACCTCCATTTATGTCCGCAATATATCCATCAAGACTTATAGCCATATATAAAACTATTTTACGCATAAATCCTCCTAATTATTGTTAATAAACTCTATTTTATCTAAAGAATAGAAACACTTATCTTTTAAAGTACCATTATATAATAAAGAGCTTTTTCTAAAAGTACCCTCGTATACAAATCCACATTTTTCTATAACACGTTTAGAACGTATATTTTCTTTAAAATGTGATACACTTATAATATCTAAGTTTAATGTAAAAAATCCATATTCTAATATTTTTTTTACACATTCAGTCATTAATCCTAATCCCCAATAATTTTTTGATAAAACATACCCTAAATATTTAGAATTTACACCTGGTCTAATATTATCTTTTCCTAAATTTATAGAGCCAATAACTTTATTATTTTCTTTATATACAATAGCAAAAGTATTAATATCTTTTATAAACATATTTAAAATAAGTTCTGATTGTTTTTTGTACTATGAGGCATCCAACCGGCGTTTAGTCCAATTTCTTCAACTTGTGCATATTCAAAAAGGTCATCTAAATCTTGTCTATTAAAATTTCTTAATATAACTCTATTTATTTCTAATAACATTAAACTTACCTCCTATATAAATAAAATTAATTCTAGCACTAAAGTCAAAAAAAATCAATAATTTTTATTAAAGTAAAATCCAATGATAAATTTATGTATAATAATATATTTAAATATAAAATTAAATATTAGTTATAGTTAATAAAAATTAATTGAAAAATATAAAAATAGTGATATAATAATATAAAAAGAAAATTTATAGTCAAAGGAGATAATGATTATGAAAATACGTTTAGATTATAATAATATGATGCAAGAATTTGTTGGTAAAAGTGGTATTTTAAAAAGTGATTTAGATACTTTAAATTTAGATAAAGCAAAACAAGCTATGATTGATAAAAGAGCTAATGGTAAAATGGATTGGAGAGATTTACCATATAATCAAGATGATGTATGTGATGAAATAATTTCTTATGTAGAAGATGTAAAAGATAAATTTGACGCTTTTGTTGTACTTGGGATAGGTGGGTCTGCACTTGGGCCTATGGCTGTTCAACAAGCCATAAATCATCCATATTATAATGAAATATCTAGAGAAAAAAGAGGAGGATATCCTAGATTTTATGTGGCAGATAATGTAGACCCAGAAAAGTTAGTATATTTATTTGAAACTATTGATATTACAAAAACAATGTTTAATGTAATATCAAAATCTGGCTCCACATCTGAGACTATGAGCCAATTTATGATTATTAAAAAAATGCTTGAAGAAAAATTAGGAGAAAAAGCAAATGAACATATTGTTTGTACAACAGATAAAGAAAATGGAAATCTTATAAAAATAGCTAAAGAAGAAGGGTATAAAACATTTATTATACCAGCAGGTGTTGGTGGAAGATTTAGTGAACTTACGCCAGTTGGTTTATTACCAGCAGCTTTTTGTGGAATAAACATAAAAGAATTATTAAAAGGAGCTGCTGTTATGGATGAAATGTGTAAAAATGACGATATTTATAAAAATCCAGCTTATATGTACTCTATACTTAATTATTTAAGTATAAAAAATGGTCAAAATATATGTGTTATGATGCCTTATGCAGATTCTTTAAAATTTATATCAGATTGGTATGCACAACTTTGGGCAGAAAGCCTTGGTAAAAAGTATGATAATGATGGCAAAGAGGTATATGCAGGCTCTACTCCAGTAAAAGCACTTGGAGCAACGGATCAACATTCTCAAGTACAGCTTTATGCAGAAGGGCCTTTTGATAAGATAATTACATTTATAGGTGTAGAGAAATTTAAAAAATCTATTACTATACCAGAGATATATACAGATATACCAAGTCTCGGATTTTTAGCTGGTGTAACACAAGATGAACTTATTAAAACAGAACAAATAGCAACAGAATATGCGTTATTAAAAGCTGGTAAGCCTAATATGACAATAACATTACCAGAAGTAAATGAAAATACATTAGGTCAATTATTATATTTATTTGAGGTTGCTACAGCATTTACAGGTGAACTTTTAAATATTAATGCATTTGACCAGCCTGGTGTTGAGGAAGGTAAAAATGCAACATATGCATACTTTGGAAGACCTGGATATGAAGAGAAGAAAAAAGAGTTAGATTCAATGCCAGTTAAAAAAGACCAATATATTATATAAATTTTTATAACTAATAAGGCTGTAGATTTTATCTACAGCCTTTAATATTAATCTATTAAGTTTATCATATTTTTTAAAATGTTACTTGCTTTTATTGCACTATCTTTAAAGAAATTTTCATATTCATTATTTTCATCAGAATTATCAGATATAGAGCGTATAATATTAAAAGGTATTTTGTTAAGATAACAAGTTTGACCAATTGCAGCACTTTCCATATCAACACAATATGCTTTAAAATGTGACCAGATTTTATTTTTCTTGTCTATATCACATAAAAATTGGTCACCACTAACTACTCTACCAGTATATATATTATTTTCTACTGTATCTTTAGAAGCTTGTAAAGCAATATTTATAAGTTCATTGTCAGCTTTAAAGCTACTTTCTTCCATTCGAGGTATTATACCTATTTCATCACCAAAATATGTTGTATCCATATCATGGTGCATAGTATCAGTAGCTATAACAACATCTCCGATTTTTAATTCTTTATTTATAGCACCAGCTACACCTACATTTATTATGTAGTCTACAGCGTATAAATCTATCAAAACTTGGCTACAAACAGCAGCATTTACTTTACCTATGCCAGAACGTACTAAAACTACATTATTACCCCCCATTTTACCCATATAAAAATCTAGACCTACTATATTTTTAGTAGATATAATATCTATATGTGGCTTAATGCTTTCAATTTCTTCTTCCATAGCGCCTATTATACCGATTGTTTTCATAATTGCCTCCTTTTAATAAAAAGCTTAAAATAAACTTACATATAAGCAAATATTAATATCTTACTATATTTTAACATACTTATAAATAAAATGATAGTCTTTTTTTATATTTAAAAACTATATATTTTTTACAAAATATATAGTTTTTGTAATATAAATTATCTATTGTTCATATATATTATAATAATAGATATTAATTATAGGGGGAACTTTATGATTTATTCAAGAAGATATAGTAGAAATTTTATACCATTAAAACAAGATAATTCAAAATACAATTTAGATTTTAGACCTTCTCTTGGAAGATGTGTTATAGAGATAAAAGATGGTAAAGGAAAAATAAATATTTATGCACAAGGTATAAAACCCAAAACAGGATATCATTTAGAGCTTATAGGATTTGATAAAGGCAATGTAAAAAGTGTAGACTTAGGTAAATTTGAAGTAGATGGTTATGGAAAAGGAGAATTTGTACAATATTTTGACCCAGATAATATGGCTAATAATAAAATAGAAGACTTTAATATAGTATCTATTATGGTTAAAGAAAATAATCAAATATCATCAGCTTTAGTTGGATATATCGGAAATGAAATTGATTGGCAAGATAAATATGTAGCAAGTGCTATAAATATGCCTAATAATTGTTGTAATTGTAATGAAAATAATAATAACCATAATAATAGTAATGAAAATAATAATGGTACTAATCAAAACACAAATAATGGCAATCAAAATAATAACGGTACTAATCAAAACACAAATAATGGCAACCAAAACAATAACAGTACTAATCAAAATGACAATAATAGCACCAATAATAACACATCAGATTTTGAACAAGGACTTATAGACAAGGAAGAAGGTCTTATAGAACGAGAGCAAGGTCTTATAGATAGAGAAAAGGGCATAGAGGAAAAAGAAGAAAATCAAATAAAAATACCTTTAGACGACTATGAACAGAGCCTTAAAGAAAGACTAGATGGTCTAGCAGAAAAGGAAAAAGGACTGGCAGAAAAAGAACAAGGACTTTTAGAAAAAGAAAGAGCCTTAAAACAAGGATACTTACCAACAGATGATAAAGAGCTTAGAGAAAAAGAGTTAGAGCTTATTAAAAAAGAAATGGAACTTATAAAAATAGAACAAGAACTTATTAACCGTGAAAGAAATCTTATAAGAAAAAATCCTACCTCAGATAGAGAAAGAGGATTAATAGAAAAAGAAAAAGGCATTTTAGAAAGAGAGCAAGGTCTTTTAGATAGAGAAAAAGGATTAATAGAAAAAGAAAAAGGTTTATTAGAGATAGAAAAAGGTATAAGAGAAAGAAATAAATATACTAAACAATCTATAAATAATGATATAACTAATACAAATCATCAAAATTTTAAGAATATGTTAGATAATCTTAGAAAAAATATGATGAATATTCAAGATATGGATATAAAAAACAATAGTATTAATAATGATATAGATTATATAAAATCTAAAAATGCTGTGATGACGCCATTTAAGGATAAACAAAATAACATAAGCTGGTATAGAATATCACCTTATGATTTAACAAGTATATCAAACAATAGCTGGAAATGTTCTAACAATCCATTTGTATTCTCATCTTATAAAAAATATAAACATCTTATGTTGGGGATTAATAATCAAGAAGACAAGGAAACATATATTTTAGCTGTACCTTGTAAGTATGAAAAAGATTTTTGTTTAAAAGATTTTAAACAGTTTTTACCTATTGACAATAATGTTTCTATAAAAAATATAAACGATGGAGAATATGGATATAGGATAGTAGAACTATAAATATAAGACCACCTTTTAGGTGGTCTTATTATATGTTAAGTTATAAATTTATTATTAAAAATTATAAATGAATTTATGTTTTAACTTTTTTTAAATAATAATAGCTATTTTTTGGTATATTATATCAAAAAAGTTGATTACTACATATTATAAGTATTTATGTATTATTAATATATTTTTCAAGCGTTATTTTAATATTTGTATAGGTTGTTAATATTGAAATTTTTAATAAATATGATATAATTTAAAAAGATTATAAAATATATATTAAGGAGTAAGAATATGCGTTTAAGAAAAAAGCCATGGGGCGATAATGAATTAAATACAAATGATAGATTTATTCATAAACCGCAAGAGAATAAAGGAAAATGGAGAGAAGTATTTCAAAATGATAATCCTATTCATATAGAAATAGGCACAGGAAAAGGACAATTTTTAACAACAATGAGCATTTTAAACCCTAATATAAATTATATAGCTATAGAAAGACAAACAAATGTTATAATTAGCGCCTTAAAAAAGGGAAGAGAAAAAGGTGTAGGTAAAAATATAGTGTTTTTTGTAGCAGATGTTAAAGAATTACTTAACTATTTTGAGCCAGAAGAAATAAGTCGAATATATATAAACTTTTGTGACCCATGGCCAAATAAGAAAAAATGGGCAAAAAGAAGACTTACACATAAAAACTTTTTAAATTTATATGAAAATCTATTTACAAATGGTGGAGAAGTATTTTTTAAAACAGATAATAGATTATTATTTGAATTTTCTTTAAATGAGTTTTCAGATAAAGGCTGGCGTTTACATAACATATCTTTAGATTTACATAGTTCAGACTTTGAAGGAAATGTTAAAACAGAATATGAAGAAAAATTTTCTAATATAGGTATGCCTATATATAGATTAGAAGCATACTATAAAAAGTAAAAGATTAAATATATTTAATAAATAAAAATATTTAATTTAAAATACGTATAATAAAAGACAAGATTATGCTTGTCTTTTATTATACGCTATTATTATTGTTATTTAATATGAAAGCTAGCTTTACACATTCTATACCAATAACCATTGTATAGTCATTATTTTTATAAATCATAGGTTCATTATTTTTTTTAACAATAACGCAGTCTTTAGGAGTGTTGCTATCATCTAAATAGGTTAAAAAGAAGATACCTTCATTGTCTTTTATAGTCCACTTTCTATCTATTAATGGTTTTATAAAAAAATCTTCATTACAATTGAATTCTTTATTTAATATATTTTTTGCATTTATAAAATTCTCTACTATATCTTTCATTTTCTTCTCCTGTATTTTTACTTAAATAGTATTGGTTTTAAATATTTGCCGGTATATGAATTTTCACACATAGCAACTTCTTCTGGTGTACCAGTAGCAACTATTTTACCACCACCATCTCCACCTTCTGGACCTAAATCTATAATATAATCGGCAGTTTTTATAACATCTAGATTATGTTCTATAACAACAACAGAGTTACCATTTTCTACTAGTCTTTTTATTATATTAATGAGCCTATGAACATCGTAAGTGTGAAGTCCGGTTGTTGGTTCATCTAATACATATATAGTTTTACCAGTAGCACGTTTACTAAGCTCTGTTGCTAATTTAACTCTTTGAGCTTCTCCACCAGAAAGAGTAGTAGAAGATTGTCCAAGTCTAATATAAGATAAACCAACATCAGCTATTGCTTGTAGTTTTTCTTTTATTTTAGGTATATTTTCAAAAAATGTCAAGGCTTCTTCCACAGTCATATTTAATACATCAGATATATTCTTACCTTTATATGTTACCTCTAGTGTTTCTCTATTGTATCTTTTACCACTACATACCTCACAAGGAACATATACATCTGGTAAAAAGTGCATTTCTATTTTTATAATACCATCACCAGAACAAGCCTCACATCTACCACCTTTAACATTAAAACTAAAGCGACCTTTTTGAAATCCACGAACTTTTGCTTCAGGAGTGTTTGCAAATAAATCTCTAATAAGGTCAAAAAGTCCAGTATAAGTGGCAGGATTAGAACGAGGAGTTCTACCTATTGGAGATTGGTCTATATCTATAACTTTATCTAAATTTTCAAGGCCTTTAATAGATTTTGCTTTTCCCGCTTTACATTTAGCATTATTAAGTTCTTTAGCTAATGTTTTATATAAAACGTGGTTTACAAGAGAGCTTTTACCAGAGCCAGAAACACCTGTAACACACACAAAAAGTCCAAGAGGTATATCTACATTTACTTTTTTTAGATTATTTTCAAATGCACCTTTTATAGATATTTTATTTTTAGTTGGTTTTAAACGTTCTACTGGTGTTGGTATGGAAAGTCTACCACTAAGATAACCACCAGTTAAAGAATTTTCACATTTTAATATTTGATCATAAGTACCAGAAAATATAACTTGACCACCATGTTCACCAGCCTTTGGGCCAATATCTACTATAAAGTCTGCCTGACGCATAGTGTCTTCATCATGTTCTACAACAATAAGAGTATTACCTATATCTCTTAAATGGTTTAGTGTGGCTAAAAGTTTATCATTATCTCTTTGATGAAGTCCAATACTGGGTTCATCTAAAATATATAAACAGCCCACAAGTCCAGAGCCTATTTGAGTTGCAAGTCTAATTCTTTGAGATTCTCCACCAGATAGTGTACCTGCTGTTCTTGATAGTGAAAGATAGTCAAGTCCTACATCTACTAAAAATCCAATTCTTGCATTTATTTCTTTTAAGATTTGTTCACCTATAAATTTTTCACGTTCATTTAAAATAACTTCATCAAAAAATTTTTTAGCATCTTTTATAGATAAATTAGTTATTTGAGATATATTTTTATCGTTTATAGTAACAGCTAAAATTTCTGGTTTAAGCCTTTCACCTTTACAACTTTTACAAGTTACATTTACCATATATTGTTCAAGTTCTTGTTTCATAGCATCAGATGATTCTCTGTACCTACGTTCTAGATTATTTATAATACCTTCAAAAGAATAAGAATAAGATTTAAAGCCATTTTGACCTTCCCAAGAAATATCTATTTTTTCACCTTTTGTACCATACATTAAAATATCTTTAATTTTATTAGGTAAATCTTTATAAGGTGTATTTAAAGAAAAATTATATTTTTCAGAAAGAGCATAAAATATACTATTAGACATAGAGTTTGCATTGTTAATTGAATTCCAACCAGAGGCATTTATAGCACCTTGTGCTAAAGATAACTCAGGATTAGGCACAATAATATCTGGGTCAAATATAAGTTTAACGCCAAGACCAGTACATTCTTCACAAGCTCCATGAGGATTATTAAAAGAAAAAGAACGAGGCTCTATTTCTTCTATATTTATATGACAGTCTTCACAAGCAAAGTTTTGGCTAAACTTTAAATCTTCTCCGTTAGCATCTACTATTATTATACCATCTGTAAGGCTCATAGCAGTTTCAATAGAGTCTGTAAGACGTTTTTTAATATCATCTCTAACAACAAGTCTATCTATTACTATTTCTATGTTATGTTTTTTATTTTTTTCAAGAGTTATTTTTTCAGAAAGGTCATATATATTGCCATCTACTCTAACTCTTATATAACCACTTTTTTTAGCATCTTCTAATATTTTTATATGTTCACCTTTACGGTCTCTAACAACAGGTGCTAAAATTTGTATTTTTGTTTTTTCTTCTAAATTACATATTTGGTCGACAATTTGATCAATAGTTTGTTTTTTTATTTCTTTACCACATTTTGGACAATGAGGTATACCAATTCGTGCATATAATAGTCTAAGATAGTCATATATTTCTGTAACAGTACCTACTGTAGAACGAGGATTATTATTAGTTGTCTTTTGGTCTATTGATATGGCAGGTGATAGACCTTCTATATAGTCTACATCAGGTTTTTCCATTTGTCCTAAAAATTGTCTTGCATAAGAAGATAAACTTTCTACATATCTTCTTTGACCTTCTGCGTATATAGTATCAAAGGCAAGACTAGATTTACCAGAGCCACTAAGTCCTGTAAAAACTACTAGTTTATCCCGTGGTATAGTTAAGTTTATGTTTTTAAGGTTATTTTCTCTAGCGCCTTTTATAGTTATTTGTTCTTTATGCATTTTTTATCTCCTTTCTTTAATATTATATAAGTACTATTAATAAATTTAAAGGTTTTGATTAGTATAAATTTTATTAATTTAAAATTATCTTAAACTTAATTTCTTAAGTTCTATAATTTCATCTCTTAAAACAGAAGCTTGTTCAAACATTAAATCTGTAGCATATTTTCTCATTTCTTTTTCTTTTTTAGCTATAAGATCTAAAAGTTCTTTTTGGTTCATAGATTCAGGGTCTTTATCTAATTTTTTAGATTTTTTATTAGTAGATACACTTTCAGTTGCCTTTATTATCTCATGTACCTTTTTAGTTATAGTTTTAGGTACAATACCGTGTAATTCGTTATATTCCTCTTGTATATTTCTTCTTCTATTTGTCTCCGATATAGCCTTTTCCATTGAATCAGTTATTCTATCAGCATACATTATAACTCTACCATTAGCGTTTCTAGCAGCACGTCCTATTGTTTGTATAAGAGAAGTCTCTGAACGTAAGAATCCTTCTTTATCAGCGTCAATAATAGCCACTAACGATACCTCTGGTATATCAAGACCTTCTCTTAAAAGATTTATACCAACTAATACATCAAATACATCAAGTCTTAAGTCTCTAATTATTTCTAAACGTTCTAATGTGTCTATATCAGAGTGTAAATATCTTACTCTTATGCCAGTTTCTTTAAGATATATAGTTAAATCTTCAGCCATTTTTTTAGTTAATGTAGTAACTAATACTTTTTCATTTTTTTCTACTACTTTATTTATTTCTCCAATAAGGTTATCTATTTGATTTTTAACAGGACGTACGTATATTTCAGGGTCTAATAGTCCTGTTGGTCTAATAATTTGTTCTACTGTATTTTGACTATGTTCTTTTTCATATTTATTTGGAGTTGCAGATACAAATAACATTTGATTTATTTTTTGTTCAAATTCTTCAAATTTAAGAGGCCTATTATCAAGGGCAGAAGGAAGTCTAAAACCATATTCTACAAGAGTTGTTTTTCTAGACTTATCACCTTCATACATACCTCTAACTTGAGGTATTGTAACATGAGATTCATCTACAATCATAAGAAAATCATCAGGAAAATAGTCTATAAGTGTGTGAGGCGTAGAGCCAGCGTCTCTACCAGATAAGTGTCTAGAGTAATTTTCTATACCAGAGCAAAAGCCCATCTCAAGCATCATTTCTATATCATAGTTTGTTCTTTGCTCAAGTCTTTGTGCTTCTAATAGTTTTTCTTCTGCTCTAAATTTTTCCAGTTGTTCACTAAGTTCATCTTTTATACGTTTGACAGCTAGCATTAATTTTTCTTTACTTGTTACATAATGTGACGCAGGAAAAACTGTAATATGATTTCTAAAACCTAAAACTTCACCAGTTAAAGTATCTATTTCAGTTATTCTATCTATTTCATCACCAAAAAACTCTACTCTATATGCTACATTAGAAGCACCAGCAGGAAATATTTCTAAAACATCACCACGAACACGAAAAGTACCTCTTATAAAGTTCATATCATTTCTATTATATTGTATTTCTATAAGTTTTTTCAACACACTATCTCTATCTTTTTCCATACCAGTCCTAAGAGATACTACCATTTCATTATAATCAATAGGATCGCCTAAACCATATATACAAGATACACTAGCAACTATTATTACGTCACGTCTTTCAAAAAGAGCAGCCGTTGCTGAGTGTCTAAGCTTGTCTATTTCATCATTTACAGAAGAGTCTTTTTCTATAAATGTATCAGAGGATGGAACATAAGCTTCTGGTTGATAATAATCATAGTAACTAACAAAATATTCTACAGCATTTTCAGGAAAAAATTCTTTAAATTCGTTATATAGCTGGGCAGCCAATGTTTTATTATGAGCTAAAATAAGTGTAGGACGGTTAAGCTTTTCTATAATGTTTGCCATAGTAAAAGTCTTTCCAGAGCCAGTAACACCAAGAAGTGTTTGAAATTTTTTACCGTTTATAAAACCAGTTGATAAGTTTTGTATTGCATTTGGTTGGTCACCGGTTGGTTTAAATTTTGATATAACTTTAAAAGGTTTTTCTGTTTTAATCATAGCATCTCTCCTTTAATATTATTTTTTCCTTACATTTTTAGAATTAAACACTTTAAGTGGTAACGTTGTAGGACAAATTTTTTTAAAAATATCTGCTGTATATATAGCATCATTTAATGCATCATGAAAATCTTCTTTTATAGGAAGTTCTAAAAGTTCAATAGCGGTTTTTAAACCTATACAACCACCTTTACTATACTTTAAATATTTAGTTGCTAACATTTGAACATCTATATATTTCATAATTAAATCGGATTTTAACATATCATAGTAAGATAAGTTTCTGTATAAAGCTTTTAAATCTCCGTTACCCCATACACAAAATATATGTTCACACTCTTCTCCTATAAATTCTTTAAAATCTATATAAGCATCTTTAAAAAATGGCTTTTCTTGTAAAAACTGTGAAGAAAGACCAGTTATTTTTTCTACATAAGGATGTATATCTTTATAAAGATTTGGTTTTATATAAAGATTAAGCTTATCTATTATATTAAAGTTATTATCTAACTTTACAGCACCTATTTGTATTATTTCAAATCTACAAGAAGGTATAAGTAGTATAGTTTTATTTTTTTCAAAATCGTATGCTTGATTAAATTCTAAATCTAAAACTATATATGACATAAAAACCTCCTATATAAAAATATTTTTATAATAATAGTACAACAATTTTTAAATAAATACAATGTTTTATATAAAAAATATTTTTATATCTAAAATATTGATTTTTTTAATAGTATGATGATATAATTATAAGATAACATAAAATAAGAATTTTAATTAATATTTTTATTTTTTTATTATAAAAATAAGAAAGTGTGAGAAAAATGGAAGAAAAAAATGAAGAATTAAGAGACTTATTATATGACAAAAGCTATACTTGTCCTATATGTAATAAAAATTTTAAGTCTAGAGAAATAAAAAAGGGAAAAACTGTATTTGTAGAAATGGACTTAGGACTTAGAGGAAAATTTAAACCTCTTATGCCTGATTATTACTATGTTATTATGTGTGATAACTGTGGATATGCAGCAGTAGCTAAAACTTTTAATAAAACAAATGGTAAGCATATAAAAGCTATACAAAAAAATGTTAATAAAAATTACCATCCTAAAAATTATCCAATAGTATATAATGCAGAAATAGCCATAGATAGATATAAAATAGCTTTATATTTTGCACATATTAAGGAAAGTGACATATCAGAAAAGGCTTATATTGCTCAAAAAATAGCTTTTATATATGGAGATATAAATGATAAAGATAAAGAATTAGAATATAATATACATGCTTACAATTGGTATAGTGAATCCTATATTGAAGAAAAATTCCCAATAATGGATATGGAAGAAAATCAGTTTTTATATAATTTAGCATACTTAGCCTATAAAATAGACAATAAAGATGAAGCTAAAAAAATTTTAGGAAAGCTTATCATTAAAAAAGATATATCAAATGTTTTAAAAGAAAAAATAGAAGAATTTAGAGACATATTAAAAAATGATGAATAATCTTAAGGGAGAAGTAGAATACTATGTTTTTAAAAAGACTAGAGATACAAGGATTTAAATCCTTTCCTGAAAAGATACGTTTAGATTTTAAACAAGGTATAACAGGTGTAGTAGGCCCTAATGGAAGTGGCAAAAGTAATATATCAGATGCTATAAGATGGGTTCTTGGTGAACAAAGTGCTAGAACTCTTCGTGGTGATAAAATGGAAGATATTATTTTTGCAGGAACTAAAAATAGGAAACCTCTTGGTTTTGCTGAGGTAACTATATATTTAGATAATACGGATAAAAAGTTAAATATTGACTATATTGAAGTGGCTGTTACTAGAAAGGTGTATCGTTCTGGTGAAAGTGGATATTATATAAATGGTACTAGTTGTAGACTTAAAGATATTCATGAACTTTTTATGGATACTGGTATAGGTAAAGAGGGGTATTCTATTATTGGTCAGGGAAAAATAGATGCTATACTAAGCAATAAAGCTGAAGACAGGCGAGCTTTATTTGAAGAAGCTGTAGGCATTATAAAATTTAAAAATAGGAGAATACAGGCCGAAAATAGACTAGAAGAAGTAAGAAAAAATCTTGTTAGAACAAATGACATAATATCAGAACTTGAAAGACAATTAAAGCCTCTTTTTGAACAACGAGAAAAAGCAAAAGAATTTTTAAAACTTTCAAATCAATTAAAGACTATACATATAAACCTTTTTATAGAAGAGTATAAACGAGCAGAAAGCAACATAAAAAATATTTTAGATAGTATAGAAAGTTTAAATAGTACAATAATATCATTACAACAACAAAAACAAAATTTTGTAAAAAATCAAGAAAAACTTAAAATAGACCTTATAGACAAAGAACAAGAAATAGAAAAAATTATTAGTATAATATCAGGTATAAATATTAATATTGAACAAAATCAAAATAATATTAATCTTGATAATCAAAATATAAAGTTTATAAAAGATAATATTGAACGTATAAAAAATGAACAAAATCAAAATAATGAACTTATATTAAAAAAAAATGAAGAAATAAAGTATATAAAAGTTTCTATAGAAGCTAAAAATCTTGAATATGAATTAAAAAATCAAGAATTTAATAATCTAACTATACAGCTTGAAAGTATATTAGCTAATATGAATAAAAGCGAAGAAGAGTTTAAAAAAATAAATAATCAAATAGTTGAAAAAATGTATATAGCATCTGAAATATCAAACAAGCTTAC
Source organism: uncultured Eubacteriaceae bacterium (assembly GCA_946495765.1). Taxonomy (GTDB): domain Bacteria; phylum Bacillota; class Clostridia; order Lachnospirales; family CAG-274; genus Tyzzerella. The sequence goes on along the minus strand of CAMMEG010000031.1, from coordinate 2,583 downwards.
CCTCTATAAAAGCTCTAAACAGACATTAAAAGAAAAATTTAATCAAATAGAAGAAGAAATAGGTTTGTATAAAAGTAAAATTAACGAAAGAATAACAAGAAAGATGGTTCTTGAAAAAACTCTTGTTGATATAAAACAACAAGAAAAATCTATAAGTCAAAACATAAATTCATATAATTTAGATTTTGAAAAAAATAAAAACGAACTTTATAATATTAAACAAACTAATAGTGAAGCTAATAGAAAATATATGGAACTTAAAAATAAGCATAAAATATTAGAAGAACTAGAAAGAGATTATGAAGGATATTTTAGTTCTGTAAAGGCTATATTAAAAGAAAAAGAGGTAAACATCAGATTTTCAGGTATATGTGGTGCAATAGGTGAACTTATATCTGTACCTAAACAATATGAAACAGCAATAGAAATTGCTCTTGGTGGATATATACAAAACATTGTTACAAAAACAGAACAAGATGCTAAAATAGCTATATCTTATTTAAAAGAGAGCAAAAAAGGGAGAGCTACATTTTTGCCTATATCATCTATAAAACCAAAGCCAATGGGGCAAGAAAAGAATAGTATATTGAAAGAAAAAGGTGTAATTGGAATTGGTGATAGCTTAATTAATTTTGATAAAGAATACAGTAATATTATATCTAGTTTATTAGGCAAAACTATTGTTATAGATAATATAGATAATGGTATAGAATTATCTAAGAAATATAAATATATGTATAAAGTAGTTACTTTAGACGGTGAACTTATAAATGCTGGTGGTGCACTTACAGGAGGAAGTATATCTAAAAAAGCTGGTGGAATATTTTCTAGAAATAGAGAAATAAAAGATATATTTGAAAATATTTGTGTTTTGGAAAAAAATATAAATAATAATATTCAAATGATAAATAAAAAACAACAAGAACAGGAGCATATACAAAATAAAATAGAAGAAAATAGAGAAAAGCTTAATAATATTACTTTGAATAAAATTAAAATAGAAAGTGATATAAATCAAACTAAAGAATATATACAAGATTTAGAAAAAAATATTGAAAACTTTAATCAAGAGTTAAACAATATAAATAATCAAATAAAAAATAATTCTTTGGATGATGAAAGTTTAGAAAATAATCTTAAAGAAATAAATAAAGAAATAGAAAATTTAAAAGAGTATATCTTAAATTTTGAAAATAAACTAGAAGAAGAAAAAAATAATAAAGACACTAGATTTAATTATATAAATCAACTTAAAATAGATATAAAAGAAATAGAGTATCAAATAGATACTTCTAATAAAGATATCTTTAGATTAAATAGTGAAATAGATAATTTAAAAAATACAAATATTAATTTAGATAATAATATACAAACAAATAATGAAAAAAAAGATACTCTAAATCAAAATATTAGATATATACAAAAAAATATTGAACAGTTAAAAGAAAAACATAATAATATGAAAAACAATATATCTATTTTACAAAAAGAAAAAAATGAAATAAATAATAATATAAATAATATATCAAGTGATATTTTAAAAATAACTACTAATATAGCAGATATTGAAAATAAAAAAATAAAAATAGAAGCTAAAAAGGAAAGTTTAGAAGAAAAAATAGAAAATTTAACAGATGTTATGTGGCAAGATTATGAAATAACATATGCTAGTGCTTGTAATGACTATGAAAGAATAAATATGTCCTTTGAAGAACTTAAAAAAGAAGAAAATAATTTTAAAAGAAAAATATCTAATTTAGGAAATGTAAATGTTTCTTCAATAGAAGAATATAAAATAGTTAGAGAAAGATATGACCTTAATATTAAACAAAGAGAAGATATATTAAAAGCAGATGATGACTTAAAAGATATAATATCTACATTAGTGAAAGAAATGGAAATACAATTTAAAAAACAATTTTCTTTAATAAACAAAAATTTTAGTAAAGTATTTTCAGATATATTTGGTGGTGGTACTGCAGAACTTGTACTTGTAGATAAAGATAGTATATTAACATCAGGTATAGATATTGTGGTTCAACCACCTGGAAAAAATTTGCAAAGTTTAACCTTACTATCTGGTGGAGAAAGAACCCTTACCGCTATGTCTTTGCTTTTTGCTATCCTTAGAATGAAACCATCTCCCTTTTGCGTATTAGATGAAACAGAAGCAGCACTTGATGATGCTAATGTTATAAGATATGCAAATTTTTTAAAGAGATTTTCTAAAGATAATCAATTTATACTTATAACTCATAAAACAGGTACTATGGAAATAGCAGATATATTATATGGGATAACTATGCAAGAACAGGGAGTGTCTAAAGTTATATCAGTAGAATTAAAAGATGCTAAAGAATATAAAAAAATATAAAGGAGAAAAAAAGATGGGATTTTTTAAATGGTTAAAAAAAAATAAAAAAGATCAAAATATAGAAGAAAGTAACATTAACTTACAAGAAGAAGCACAAGAAATAGAAGACATAAGTGAAGAAGAAACACAAGAAGTAGAAGACAAAGGTGAAGAAGAAATACAAGAGGTAGAAGACATAAGTGGAGAAGAAATGCAAGAGGTAGAAGACA
>CAMMEG010000030.1 GCA_946495765.1 uncultured Eubacteriaceae bacterium | reverse complement strand
TATTTATTATTCATTTTTATTAAGCAATTTTGTTCAAACCATGTATATTCACCAGTATAAAGTCCTATTTTAGAAGTATCTACACTAGGATCTATTATTTTATAATTTTCATCAAGTTGAACACTATCAACTATTTTATTTGTAGATTTATTAGGAAATTCTTCTGTTCTACAAGCATATTTGCAAGCAAACTTTCCATAATTTCCAGTACTATTTTCTACATTATAAGCAGTTGTTTGACGTAAAATTAAAGCATCATTGTTTTGAACACAATTTTGAATAGTACTAGCATTTTTTAAAGCACTACTACCAAAACTCCAAAATCCATAAGAATACTGTGGTATATCTTTAAATAATATATTTTTTATATGCATATTACAACTACATAGCCAAAAATTAGCACCACTTATTGCATTAGTTGTTATTATCATTCTATATAAATGTAGATTAAATCCAATTGTACCAGTTCCAGAATTAGCACTCATAGATTTATCAATATTTAATATTGTTTCTTTTCCTAATCCTATAACAAATAAATTTTTATCTTCTACACCATTAAAGATTTTTCTAGTTGAAATTTCATAATTGCCCTTATCTAAAAAAATTGTAACATCATTAGTAAAAGCTATAGATACATCGTATGAATGAATTTGTTTTATACAGTAGTCTAAAGTTTGAAAAGGCTTATCTTGAGTGCCAGCATCTAATTCATCAGTACCACTTATAGCGTTTACATAATAATAAATCATTTAAACACCTCCACTAAATCCTAATATTTTATTAAAGTTAGACTTGTTAATAATAGGACTTTCTTTGTTTATGTCTAGATAATAGTTACTTTGTATTTTAATGTTATTATTACTTGATATATCCTCTATATCTAGCTTAAAGTCTGTAATACTAGTCGTTGTATTTTTACTATTTTCTAAGGCAAGAACACAAGGTATAACTTTATGATTAATTGGTAAATTTTCATCTTCTATAGTATACAATGTACCACTTTTTACATCTTTTAAAATATATTGTTTTATATTTATATTACCTTCATCACTGCCTATGTTTAGTTGTGCTTTAAGTCTACCTTTTTCATCAAATGTCACTGTATTGTTATCAACTTTAATACTAATATTATTATCATAAATATTAACACCATTACCTGCTATTAATTGAGTATTTATATCGCCGGGGCAACTCCTCAAGTTTTTTTAAAATCTCATTAGTACTATTTTCGATTTTAGTGTTTAATGTATTAGTTTGTTCCAAAATACTTTCATTTATTTTATTTATAACTTGACTAAAATCTTCACCAGAACCACTACTATTTTTTACAAGTGTTATGATTTTTTCTAAAGCCTCAAAAATAGTATTTATTGAATTTTCTTGTGAAATTTCTCCAGCTATCCCCATTTTATCGATTATACTACTAATTTGTAAAACTGCATCTGAAATATTTTCATATAATACAACTAGCGCACCGTATTCATTTGTGCTTTCTATTGCGTCATCGCTTTTTAAACTTTCACTAACCAAAATATTAAATATTGGTGTTGTTAAAATTTCACTTTTATCTTTAACAATTTTTTCAACTGAAATTTCACACTCTAGTCTTCCAGGATTTTTCAAAAAATCTGTCGTTAAAGCAAACTGAACCCTACCGTTAACAGCGTCTGTTATTTGACCTATGTTATAAATAAAATTATCTGTTGGTAAATTGGGACAAGGTATTTTTGCTGGTGGTCTTTTTACAAAAATTTTAACAGTGCAGTCTGTTAAGTCAACAACCTCGCCTTTATTTTCAAGAATTACATCTATATATCTTGAATTTTGGTCATTTTGAATTGCTGTAATAGTCGTCTTTACTGGTTTTGTAAAATCTATAATTAATTTTGAAAATAACTTTGGCATCTAATATCTCCTTTCTAAATCCAGCGCCAATTAGGTTGAATTTCAATTTTTTTTACATTTCCTAAAAAATCAATAGTATTTTTACCAATTTGAAATATAGGGAAATCAAAATTATTATACTTATTATTTTGATTTACATTGTCTTTATAAACTTCTAAAAATTCACTATTAATGGTTATATACTCATCTACATTTTTTATAAAAAAATGCTGGTTATTAACAATTAAAGTTACATCACCTACACCATATATAGTAATAATTGGCAGACTTTCAACTGTACCAATATTATTTATAATGCTTTTTTTAGTTATTTCTAAAAATTCATTTCTGTAATTAATAGATTTTTTAAGGGGTTGGACTTCAAAATTAACTAAAAATTGAGGAAATAACCATATTATATTTGATATAGATATGCTGTTTTTTATACAAGCCGAATAAATTTTTTCTTTTTCTTGTGATATAATTAAATCCCCAAATCCATCTAACCAACTGAGAATTTTGTCAATACTTTGCTTATTTTTAAAAAATGGATTAAGAGTGCAAGTTATTGATAAAGTGTAGCTATTATATGTATTGCTATCTATATATAAACTATTACTTCTACCAGGTACATTAATAGCTTGTATATTTCTTTCTGGCTTAATAATATCTGGAAATTGTACAATTTCTATACCCATATCTTTAGAATTTATACCATTAAAAATAAAGTAATAATCTTTCATAGGCTAAACCCCCAATGCTTGCTCTCTTTGTCTTTGATAAAAACTAGCCTCTTGTAAAAATGTTTGTACACTATTACTACCTTTATTTTCAAGGCTTTGAATATTAACAATAAAATCACCTTGATTATTAGTAATGTTGTTTGTGGAATTAAAATTGCTTGTATGGCTTGCTCCTTTAGGTATCATACTTGATAATGTTGTATTTACAACACCTTGCAAATATGGAATTTTTTGTTTAAAGGCGTCTACAATGGATAAATTTTTAATAGTTCTTAAAATACCTTTTTCACCTTTTTTTATACCATTTGAAAATCCTTCGTCAAGCATTTTTCCCATCCATTCAGTTTCTCTTGACGGTGAGTGAATATCTAAAGTGTTCTGCATTTTATCTAATACTTCTTGACAAAAACTTTCTACTTCACTTTTTATAGTTGACATTTTAGATTGTAATCCATCTTGAAATCCTGTTATAGTCATAACTCCAATGTTCTCAACTTCATCTGGTAATTCATTTAATGTTTTTGTTAATTCTTTATTAAAATCTTTTTCTAAAACTTCCATTTGTTCCTTATAAAAATTGCTAGCTACTGTAACAGCTGTTGCTTGTTTTTCTGCCCATTTTTCATTAAGTTTTTTAAATTCATCATCTGTCATATCTAATAAAGTTTTAGATATAGCTAAAACTTCATCAACGCTGTAAGAACTTAATTCATTAAGTATTGAATCGCTAATTCCTTTTTCTTTTAAAGCAGAAATCACTTCATCATATTGATTAAGCTTGTTTATTGTTTCATCAAGATTTTCTATAACAAGTTCATTATCTTCAAATTCAAATAATTTTGTATCTGCGAGACTACTTTCTAAACTTTCCTGTGCTTTAACTAAGGTGTCTATTTCACTCTGGAAGTTGTCAGCTAAATTCCCTATTTTTTCTTTTACTAATTCATTAACTTGATTTGCTCCTGTTTCTAAAGAAGATTTAAAGCTATCCATCAATTCTGTACTCGTTGTTTTTAATTCTTCTTTTTCTTCTTCAGCAGTAGCCTTAACTGTTTCCGTATAATCTTTTATAAGGTTTTCCCCTGCTTCTTTAGATATAGTATTATTTTTTATTTGTAAATTAATTGCATTTGTATAATTATCAATTAAACCTTGACTTTTTTCATCAATATTTTTATTAGAACTTTCTAACATATCATCAATTAAACTATTCATTGAGTTTATAGCATTTTCTTTGTTTGTATTTATATTCTCACTTAAAGAATTAACTAATATTTCTCCTGTTTCTCCAAAGTTTTTAGCCTCTTTATTAGCCTTTTTTTCTGCTGTTAAAATAACATTTGTAATATTTTTACTAAATACATTTTTTTGTTTTTTTATTCTATCTTGTACGTCTGTAAATGGCTTAACAATAGTGTCTACTAGATTACTATTTTCTTTTTCAACTCCTATAATCATACCTTTAACAAGCATTACCCCTACTTCATCTCTAAATAAACGTGATGGTGAATGAATTCCAAAAAAGTCTTTTACATCGTTAATTACGTTACTACAAAATTCTTTTACAGTGTTAAACATTTCGGAAGTCATACTCTCAACACCTTCAATTAACCCTCTTATAAGGTCTTTACCTGCCTCTTTAACGTCGTTTATTGTTTCTTCTGAAAACAACACTTTTACAAATTCTTTAACAGAATTCCAGGCTGCCTTTGCAAGTCCTACATTCATTTTAACTAAACCCTCAATTAATGCTAATATTAACTGTATACCTGCATCTGTTAGCTTTATCATAATATCTGGCTTAGTGAGTGCCCCTACCAATTTTGTAATAATTTCGGGTACTTTTTCTGCCAAAATAGGTATAGCGTCAATCAATCCATCTGCTAATGCAACCATAAGTTCTATTGCCCCATCTATAATTTTGTCCAAATTATCAATTAAAGCATCTACTATTGTTAATACTGCTTCAACACAAGCTGGTATAAGTTCTGGAAGTGCATCTACTAAACCATCAACTAATGTTAGTATAATATCAACAGCTGTATCTATAATTAATGGCAAATTATCGATTAACCCTTCAGTCAATTGTATTAATATATCATTACTATTTTTATAAATTATTGGTAGGTTTTCAACAACAAACTTTGAAAATGTTTCTAAAAATTGTCTAGCACTATCTATTAGGCTCGGTAAGTTATTTAAAATTCCATTTTGAAAATTTAATATCAATTGTGCTCCAGAATCTAAAAGGGTTGGTAAACTTTCAATTATACCATTAACTAAAGCAATTAAAATTTGTCCACCAAATTCTAAAAAACGTGGCAATTGTTCAGCCAGCTTTGTAGCAAATCCACTTATAGCAGTAGCCAGCTGGTCATCTGCACCATCTACACCATTTATTAAATTAGTAAAAGCCTGGACTATTGAATTTATAGAAGGTCTGAACCCTACTAGTAATTTATTTTGTATATTAGTAACAGCTTCTCCTAATCCACTTAAACTATCCATTAAATCTGACTGTACTCTTCTAGCCTCCATTAATGTTGAATTATTTTCTTTAAAAATATTGGCTGCATTTTGATACTCACCACTTAATGTTGACATTATAAGTTGATTTCGCTCGGCTTCACTTCCCGCAGCTTCTAATTTACTATTAAATTCATCTTCACTAATACCTGCCCAATTAAGTGCATCTGCCAAAGTTCCTGTAACCTGACCTACTTTTGCTGTTTCATTAGCACTTTCAATAAGTCCTTCAATGGGTAAAGCATCACCATATGTTGCCCAAACACCAGCCGCAATATTAGTCCATTCTGTCATATCTTGCTCACTAGCAGAAAGTTTAGCTAATAATTGGGAAGCCTCAACTGCTGTGTCACTCTCTCCTAAAATAGCATAAAAATCATTATATGCCTGTTTAGCTACCTCTGTACTATAACCTGCACTTTCAAAGGCTGTATTAAGTCTAGCTTGTTCGTCACGGTAATCTGCAGTGGCAGCACCTAATGCTACTAATCCTCCAACTGCTGCCGTTGCTGTTCCCACAACTGCTTTTATACCAGTACCTATTGCACTAATTCCAGCAGAAGCAACTGTGCCTAATCCGCTAAAACCCTTTTTAGCAACGCCGGATATGCTTGAAAAACTTTTTTTGTAACTTTCCTCTATTTTTTCGGCTTCTTCTTCTAATTCTTCGCTATTCTTTTTAGCATAAAATCCTAATTCTTTGTATGCTTTTTTATAAGCAACTGGACGGAATACACCTTCTTTTTCATATGCTTCAGCAATTTTTTTAACTTGGGCTTTAATTTCATCAACAGATTTTCCAGTTTCTTCAGCCATTTCTTCAAAGGTTTTTTTATTGTTTTTTTTGATATTATTAAGGTCTTTCTCTAAGCTAGTTTCATCTAATGCAATGCCAAGTTTTATTGAACCGTCGCTCATTTGATTTTATTCACCCCCTCCTATTTTCTGCTTTTTCTTTAGCTTCGTTAAATTTCCTATGAACCTCTAAAATGAAATCCTCTTCTGCTTCTTGAAGGTTTTTATATTTTTTAGGTTCTGTCTGTTCTAATGAATATATTTTTTTCATTTTATTGTAAAATTGTTTTTGTTCTTTATTCATTTTTGAAGTATCAGCACTTCTGTATTGAATAATTTTAGATAATTGACAATTTTCGCTTAAACTTTGTAATAAAAATTTAAACTTATGCCAATGTAAATACTCAATCTCATAAAGGTCAATATTATACTCCTGTAAGAATGCCGAATATATATACTTTTCATCTTTTATAAAATCAAATACTTTTTTAGAATTATTGTCTAAATTGTTGTTATTTTTTTCACCAATAAAAAAGGACACAACTTGTTGTAGTGCCTGGTCAAATTGATTTATATTAAAGTTTAATCCTATTTCAACAAAAAAAGAGAGTAACGTATAAAAACTTTCTTCATCTTCTTTTAAATTTTCTATTATTTTTTCAAATTTTAACCAAATTCTAAAGTCAGTAGCGATAGGATACTCGCTACTGTCTATTAGAATTGTATTTTGAAGACTAAACATATTATTTACCTTTTTGAATTTTCATTATATCAACAATGTCTTTAATATTACCATTCTTAAACATTAAGTTTAATTCGTCAACATGCTCTTTAACTTCAGCTTCCTTGATAGGACGTTCATATTCATTTTTTATACTTAAATATAATAATTCAAGATTTTTTATATCAATGTCTTCAAAACAAGACCCACTTAAAAACTGAAGTGCTTTTTCTTCTGTAAAAAGCTCAGTCAAAAATTCAAACTTTTTCTCCAAAATAGTACGTCTACTAGTATTTCCTGTCAATAAATCTTTAGAAATACTTTGTATCTCTTCCATTTTTTCAGCCAAACCAATTGTGAATTTTGGCAATTCTATATTAAAATTATTAAACTTCATATGAATCCTCCTTAAAAGTAGATACTGGTGTGATTAACTCATCAAATGTTTTTCCTTTGTCATTTACATAATCGAATTTAACTGGATTCATAGCAATTTTATTAAATGTCACCGTTGCTGGTGCATTTTCTCCAGCAGAACCTCCTGAATTTTGTTCTTGTGCTGCCGTAAAAGTACCAGCATACCCTTTTCCAGTATTAATATTAAAACAAACTAATTCATAAATTGCGTCAGCACCTATAGCCTGAATGTTATCTAAATCGAATATTAAATCTTGTGCCTCATCTCCCATATACCTATCGCCTGTAACGCTAATTGAAAAATTAGTACCAGTCTTTGTAACATTTGTACCAGTTCCATAATATGTAGTTTCTGTAGTTTGACTTTCAAATGTTGGGCTAATCTCTGTAACAGCTTGCCTAAATACAATAAATTCATCAAATGTGCTAACCCCTTGTTTTGATGGATTAATAGCAACAACGGTATTGTCAGCTATATCAACTCCTATATAATCTGGATTAGGGGTTATCCCTTTCATTAATTGTGATAATTTCATATAATCACTCCTTAGTTAAATATTTTATTCTTATTTGAAACATATATTTTGCAATATCCCCACTCTCATTAACACCTGATAATGTAGGTTCGCTTTGCAAATTTTCTATACTTAAAATTTCTGCATTTTCAAATTTTGGATAGTTTTTAATTTTGTTTTGCTCATCTATCCATAACATAAATTTTTGAACATCGAACATCTCTTCCATATTAATATTACTAGTTCCTGTATCATAACTTTTCATTATACTAATAGCAAGGTCATAATATTTTATCCCACCTATAAAGTATTTTTTAAAATAATAATCACTTGTAGTAGTATTAATACTTGTATGATTTTCTTGTTCTTTGTTTGTATTAAAGTACAAGTATGACTTTAGTTCTGGATATTGTGACAAATATTCAACAACTGCTTTATGCTTGTTATCCATTTTTATCTCCTTTTACTTTTTATATATGCTTCTATATCTCGTTTCAGTATTTCCCCTTGTGATCTAAAAGCCACTTTATCCCATTTAGCAGTCGCTTTAGGGTGACGTTGTGTGCTAAAGTTAAATTTTTCTCCGTTGTACATTTTTTTAGCATATGGTACTTTATGATAAATACCAGTTTCATCAATATCTGTATCGTTGTATAAATCACCCTCACGCATAGGAACAAAATCTTCATACAATCTCCAAAAATCTTCATTTGCAAATATCCTAACGCCTTTAGTTATAACTTTATTTGCTATTTTTTTACCATCTATATTTATCTCTACTTTAATTTTTGACATTTTACACTCCCTCTAAATGATAATGCTCTAAAACTTCAATAGTGTTTGTATTATCCTTGAAACATCTTATTTCAAAGGCATTAGGGCTGTATTTTTCTACAACAGAACGAATATTATTAGGAGTAATAATATCTTCTTCAATTTCGCCTTTTATAATAAAATCTCCTGTTGAAAGTGTAAAACCCTCTAAATTATCTATCCATTCATTATAAGGTTTATAATTATTATTTTTTGGTATTCTACAAACAAAATTATTACCAATAGAAATAGTTGTTCCCGATATATTTCTAATTGCTTGTGTACTAAAAAAACAATTATGTAGGACTGTTTTTTTCCATACATCAAGTCCAGTTTTAGAATTTATTCCATCTAGTTTATTCAATATAGTAATTGTACAATTAAAAGTAGGTAATAATTGTTGTTTATTCTTATTTATTTTCATAAAACCACCACACTAACTAATTCAAGAGGTAATATTTCAACTATTTTTTGATATAAATCTTGCATTTTTTCTTCGCTTGTTTTGGCTTCAGCGTAAGATATGCTTACTCCATCATTTGAAACAGAAGAAACGTCAGTCTCTCCTGTTTCATTTTCATAAATTTGCTCAATAATTAAAAACATACAAAGTTCTATATCTTCTGTAACCTTTGTTATTCTTCCTAAAGTCCAGTAATCAAGTTTTTTTCTTGCTAAAGTCTCAAAAAAAGCATAGCTTTTCTCTGCTACACTTCCACCAAAATTTATATATTTTTCATAGGCTAGATACATTATTTATCTGCTCCTTTTTTATTTTTAGTTGCCGTTTTTGGAGCTTCTTGCGACAACTCAATTACTCCCCCGGTGTAAAATTAACAGTTGCAACTGCAATAGTTTCTGGTCTTAAAATTTTAGCACCATAAACATGAAGTCCTTTAACACCATTACCAAACCTTTTTTCCATTTTATAAGTTTCTGTTTTTAAAATTTGTTCAGCATATGTTCCACAATCATTCCAAGATGCTATAATTTTATATTTTTGACCACTTTCATTAGGTACATTATTTGATATATGAATATTAAAACCACACGCTCTCCCAACTTTCCCATTTTCAAGTCTTTGTTCAGACTTTCCAGTATTGTATGCAAATCGTGGGTCAAGTAACATAAAACCTTCGTATTCTGGTGGCATAACTACCCAACGTCCTTCTTGTGGTACATTTTTCTTATCAAGAATAGTTTTCATTCTAACTAATAATTCATAAGCATTTTTATCAGTAACTACAATAGGGGTGCTATCATCTCCTAAATTTTCTACTGCTGTACCTACTTTTAAAAGTCCTGCTGTATATACATCTGCCTTATTAGCTAATTGATATGAGGCATTAGCTGCTGCTTTATCTACCAATTCAAGCCTACTTTGAAATTTGTCTATATCATCTATTGCAAAGTTAAAATAATCACTTTGGTCAATAGTTAATACCTGCTCATTTGTTGCCAACTGTTCTGGGTCATCAATATCTGTATTTCTTGTATATTGCTTCACTGTTAAATTATTTAATGAAAAAATCTTAACAGTGTCACCAAAGTTTTTAATTTCACCCTCATAATTACGATTTAATAATTTACAATAAACTAATGAATTATTTAAGTGCTCCATCATTCTCGCACTCCAAATTTTAGGTATTGAATTTTGTATACTCATTATTCAGTCACTCCTTTTACTATATTATCCCAATTTTTATTTATTTCATCAGTAGACATTGTTTCAAGTTGTTTTGCTGTAAAAGCTACATTATTTCCTGTATTACCCACGGCTGGTATTTGGATTTTTTCTTGTTGTTCATTAATATAGACATTATCAATGTCTTTAGTCATAGCAGTTAGTAATTCCTCTGCACTTTTACCAACATTTTCTTTATTAGTAAGTTCCTCTTTCAACTGTTGTGTGTAATATAACTTTGTAGCTTCATTAGTCCATTTTTTAGTTGATATAACTTCATTAATCAAATCATTGATTTTTCTTTCTTCTGTTTCTTTTTTATAGGTTTCTTCTTGCATTTTTAATTTTTCTTGTAGTTCATTTATATTTTTTTGTAATTCTTCGGAATTACCTTTGTTTTTTTCAAGTTCAGAAATATCATTTTTAAGTTCTGTAACCTGTGTAGACAAAGTGTTATTTTCTTCTTGCAAATTTTTAATAATATCTTTGTCTTTTTGATAAAAACTATTAACTTGTTGCAACTGTTCTTCTGTTGCATTTTCAAATATTTTTTGTAATTGTTGTAGCTTCATTTTATACCTCCTATATTCTTGTTTTTTCCATATACAAGGATAGACCAACTGAATTACTAAAATCTTTATATAAATTAGTCAACTCTTTAATTTTGGCTTTCGATTTTTTAATCTCAACATCATCTTTTAAAATTTCAAAGGCTTGCAAATTCTCCTTTTCTTTACGGATTAAAGTTTCTATCTTGCGTTGTTTTTGCGAAGCTTCATACCTTGTATAAACTTTGTCATTATAAATAACTGGTTGATTAGACCTGTCAATTATTTCGTCTAATTCTTTATCTGTTCTTTTAGGACTAGATATACCTAAAATAATTGGTATAGCTATATGTTTACAGTTAAGAGTTCCTATAGGTCTATCAAGTCTGTCATTAAGTCTTTCATACTCTTTTTTAGAATATTGCCTACCTTGAATATACTGATGGTCTGGAGCGCATAAGCTATGTGCTGTTATCTCATATCCATCTGCTCCAAATTCTTTAGCTGTTACATCTAGCATTTCCATATTTAGACGTCTTACACCCTCCATAATATTCATACTAACTTGGCTATCCATTCTACGAGTATAACCACTTTCAAAGTTAACGGCTCTAACACCACTATTAAGCATTTCTTTAACTGCACTTCTAATTGCAGTATTATAATCCATAGTTCCTGTTGCAACAGCTGTAATACCCTTATCTATAATAGAAATATATTGACTTCTAGTATTCTTATATTTTCCGTTTGTTAAAAACCCATATGTTTTAGATATATTCTTATAATCTTTCATAGCCTGTTTTTTAATAGCATCAACGAGTGTTTTAAGTTTTTTATTTTCTTTATAACTTTTCAGCTCTTTTAGCCCTCTAAACTTATAATATGTATTAGCAAAGTCTATATTTGTTTTAGATACTTTTTCAAATATCTGGTCTATTTCTTGAATATTTTTATTTGTTATTTTAGCTATCTCTTTTTCTATTATTTTAAGGTCTATTCCAGCATATTCTAATGCGTTTTTAAGCTGTGCAATGTCATAACTTGAATTAAGTTGGCCTATGCTGTACAACCTTTTACAAATAATTCCAATAACATAGCTATTTACATAATTTAAGTTATCAACTATATTTTGTGGTAACTGGTCAAGGTAATTTTCATTTAATAAATTATTCATAAGCTACATATCCTCTTCTAAGATTGGTTGAGTTAATTTTATTTCATCAACACTTTGTTTAGCTGTTTCTATATCTTCATCAAAAATAAAAGCCCTAACCTCTTCTGGTTTAACAACACCAATAGCTTCTCCTTGCATAAGCCTATTAAACTGTTCTGTCAATTGTTCAACATAGCTACTACTCCAGTCAAATATAACTTGAAATTCACCAATAGGAGTAATTTTATTAACATTTAAGAGTATGTCTAATCCATAAAATAACTGTTGTACACCTAACTCTATATTGTGTCTAAAACGGTTCATAAAAGCAAATGTACTCTGTAATGACGCTTTCATTTCAGTTGCAGTAGCAAAGTTAGTATGTGGTGCTGTTAAAATACCAGAACTTAATCCACATAGCATTTCCAAAACTTTTAAATTAAGTTCTATTCCCCTTTCTAAAGCATCTACACGTATCTCTGGACTTATAAATTCAATATTATTTTTATCTGAGACACCTTTTATTAAATGGAATAATCTTTCTTTCCCCTTTGGCAAAATAGCATTTCCGTAATTTTCATCCTTTGTAAACATTGACTTTGAAGCAAAAATAATCCCCTCTTTGTCTTTAAATTCTTGATTAAACCGATTATAAGCGTCTATAACATATTTAATAGCTTTATCTAGTCCATCAGTAACACTAACCCCATTTACACTATTGACATTATCAACATTAACTGTTGGACTTTTTATTTTTCCTACTAGTAATTGATTAACATTAGGTATTATTTGCTCTTCTTTAATATTTCCCCAAGCCTCAATAACATTTAAGGGCACTTGACTTTCGCCATTAAAAGCAAATTGCTTAATAACTAGACAACTTACACCATTCATTTCTTTAAGCATTTGGACCTCATATCTAGTATAAGTATTAATACCCTTTTTAATTTCATCACACTTAACAATAATTGCCTTTATAAAGTTACCAATACTATCACATACAATAAAGTCATTACTTTTTACAATATCTATGCCTATGTTATTACCATCTGTATAAGGCTTTAAAAGACAGTCTCCAGTTAATAATGCTATTTCACAAGCTATCTCAATACGTTCATAAATATAACTTTTCAATATATCTTGAAAATATGTAGCTCGCTTACTTACTCCAACAATAGATATATCGCTATCCATCAATGCCAACATAGATAATTTATTAGCTATTGTCTTTGTAATAGGTATTTCTTCAATTTTTTGTAATAAATCTTTTTGTTGAAGTTCTAACCCCATTAGATTACCAATTTTTATAAATATAGTTTTTAAAAAGTTCACAATTTAATCACCTCCTTTCAATCATTTATTTTTACTCCAATCTAACCAATCAAACTCATTAACTAAAATGGTGTTTACAAAATAACGAAAGCTATCCATACAATTATGGACTATCAACCCTCCATTAACTGCAAAATTATTGTTATCTTTAACTTCTAAATTGTAAACATCTTCAAAGCCATCTAGCTTGATACTTTTAATTCCTACACTTTTTACATTCTGAGCATTTTTTTGTTTTTCTGTATTTGTTTTCTTTATCTTCATTTCCACATACCTCACATATTTTAACAATATCATCTACACCACTTTTTCTTCTAAAATTTGATTTACAAGCATTGCTACAAAATCTGTTATCTTCTTCTCTGTATCTTTTCCTACTTTCAAAATCTTTACCACAATAAGTACAATGATATTTTATATAACTCAAGTTACCAAAAACATTTTTACCATGTTGTGAATGCCATTTTTTGCCCTCTTCTGTACTATGCCAATGAACCGATTTAGGCACTGCGTATATTAATAAATTTTCACGCATTTTCTGCTTTGTTTCTTCTGTTAAATTCCTTGCATGATAACTTAAATGGTCTTTTTCTAGTATTTTTGTTAAATTCTCAATTTCATTGTTATATTTGTTGCCATCTATATGATGTATATGGTATCCTTTTTCAATTTTTCCATTATATTTTTCCCAAATATAAATATGCAATCTTATTCTTTTGCCATTTATTTTTTTTGAAGATAAATAATAACCAGTTTTTTTATCTACTCTAAAAGAATAACCATCAACACAAGCTAAATCCATATCATCAAAATATTGTATCATAATTAATCACCTCAAAAATATTATAACACTTTCTTTAAGATATTTCTATTATTTTATCTAATTCTTTTAGATATTTTGCTTGCACCCAACCTCTTTCAGTTAATATAAGGTGTTCTCCGGTACATCTTATAAATTTACCATTTTCTGTTTCTATTTTATAAATTTGTGCATTTTCTTGTGTCTTTCTAACATCAAAAAACGGTTTAAGTTCTGCTTTTTTAGTAGCTATATTGTAACTCCACACCATACCAGTAGTACCAATTAATTCTTTAATAAATATTTGTCCTTTATCTGTGTGAACAAGTGTTTCTCCTGTTAAACAATGGTCATTTTCCTTGATCACTTTATCTTCCAAAGCGTCATTATCCCAACTATAAAGTTTAAATTCATTAAATAAAGATTTACACCTGCTATTAAATTTAACATAATCTGTATCAAGTAATGACATACAGTTGCTAATCCCACTTATTACATCATTTTTAGCATTAGCAATATCATACTTTCCATGTCTATTAATAGTTTCTTTAAACGACGTAGCTGATGGATCTATTATTACAAGGTCAATATTATAACCTCTAGCCATTTCTTCAATAGCCTCATAGTGTTCCTCGTCTGTCCTTTTACGTTCGTTATGGTCTTTGTGGTTATAATAGTATTCGTTTAAACAATAAGCCTTATTGCCACTAATGCACCATAACAAACAAGCAAAGGGATTAACAATACCATAATCAATAGATAAATAATAAATACCATTTATTGGCTCTGTATTGTCTATATTTTTTTCTTCTTTAAAATCATATACAAGCCCCTCTGCAAGTACCCATTCTCCTAAAATATATCTTTGATAAAAAACACCTGTGTATTGATTTCTATATCTTTCAAGCGTTTTTTTACTAAGACTAGGGTTATCTTCCATTGTAAAGTGTAAATATTTAGCGTTTCTCTGTTTTGCTTTCTTTATCCACTCTGTATAAAACCAATGACTAGGACTATCTGGATTACAAGAAAACCAATATCTAGCACCTTCAACAGAACAACGACTTAATGCTTGATTTACAAAACTTTGAGGCATCAATGTTACTTCATCAAGAAACACACCTGCTAAAGTACGCCCTTGAATAAGCTGGAAGCTACTTTCATCTTTTCCACCAAACACTTCAAAGGTGTTGGTTATATTCCTTTTTGAAATAATTAGTAATTTGTCACTTTTACGCCATTTTAAACTGTATTTTTCTTTAGTATAGTATAAATTTAGATAAGGCATAATAATATTTTTAATAGCACTATCAACTGTTTTACCACATATACCAAATAATTTGTTACTGTAATTATCCATTGCCCAATCAATAAAAGCTAATACTAGCCAAGAAGTTTTACCACTTCTAACAGCACCACTACAAATAATTGCATCATAATCTTCGTGTGGAAATTTTAAAATTTCTAATTGCTTACTACTAATCATTTTTTGTTATCCTCAACATATTTTAAAATAGTTTTTGAAAACTCATCTATTTCAGTATTATTTTGAGTTGTTTGTTCAACTTCTCTTTTCTCTCTCCATTGTTCTGGTCTTCTATTTTTTAACCAAAATATAGCTGCTGTTGTATCTGGTGGTACTTCTTTAGTTGTTACTATTTCTTCTACTACCTGGTCATATTCCTTTTTTATCTTAGTTTCAGTAGTAGTATATCCTAAGGCTCTTTTTAATAACGCATTTTCTACTTGAATATCAACTACTTCTTTGCCTCTTTTTAGGGTCTTACAAATCTTACTATACTTTTTCTTCCAGTCATATAAAGTCTTTGCACTAATGCCCATATTTGCAGCTATTTGCTCATCTGTTAATCCTTGCCTTGACCAGTCTTCAATTTTTAAGAGTCCCTCTTCTGTTAGCCAATAATCATATTTACCTTTTGCGATACAACCACCACCTTTCTAATTTTAGCATAAAAAAAGCTAGATTAACTCTAGCTTTTAATAATTAATATATAATTTATATAAAGAAGTAAGGCTGTAGATATAATTTCTACAATAACATAATATCACATTAAAAGGTGACATACAATGACATCTTTCTATTGAAATATTTTGTACTTATGTTATAATGTTTATGTTGTCGCTCCCATTCTGGCAATAGAAGGGAGGTGTTTTAATGGATATCTTGTTAAACTTATTAATTTCTATTATCTCAAATGTAGTTGCATATTACATATGTAAATGGCTAGATAATAGAAACAATAGCGACAGCGAATAGCCTACTACATAAGAAAAGCATAGGACTGGTACTCCTATGCTTTTTGTGTTTCAATAGATATCTTGTTCTATATCATAATATTACTATATATTTGTTTATATGTCAATTACTTATTGAAATTTTTTCAATCTCCTTTAATGCTCTATTATGCTTTCTATGTGTATGCCTTTTTGTATAATTCAATATATAGGCTATATCCTCCCACTTTCTAAACTCAAGATACCTAAGTCTTAATAAATCTCTTAAGTTTTCATCTTCAACCCTACTTATAACACAAGATATTTCCCTTTTTACTTCTTCAATTTTAACATTATGTAAATCTATATCTTTTTTAAGGCTAACTAAATCTAAGGCTTTATTTTCGACATTAGATGCAATATTACTTACTTTTATCTCTTCACAAGATACACTTATACTATCCATTTCTTTTAACTTTTGTTTATATTCCCTTTCTAACCTTTGTTTTATTTTTGTAAGTATAAAGGCTCTGTTTAAGTATTTTATTAAATCTTTCTTTTGCTCGTCTGTCATATCCTCTCCACTAATTATTTTTATTTTTTAAGTACAAACAAGTCATAACTGAATAATTTGCTAAATCTATCAATGTGTCTTCAAAACTTTCGTCTTTGACTTTCTGTTCATTGTTTAATAGACTTTTTAACCTATTGAATTTATCTTCCATTCTTACAATGGCCGCGACAATTCCAAACTCATCTAAAGATTTATCAAAGCTATTACCATAATCATTATTTTTTCTTGTATAAATGCCATTCATTGTATCTAATAGGTCTTTAAATTCCATAATATTTCCTCCATTATTCATATTTAGCTTTTAAGTACTCCATTAAATCATCTTGTACTTATTTTTTATCTCTAAGAGCACTTAACACTCTTTCTTCACCGTATCTTTAGTTATTAGGTGGTGTATAATAACGGCTTCTTTCTGCCCCTGTCTATGTAGTCTTGCATTAGCTTGCATATAAAGTTCTAGACTCCAGGTAAGTGCGAACCACACAATTATATTTCCTCCCGATTGTAGATTTATCCCATGACCTGCACTTGCTGGGTGAGTTAAAAGTAGTTGTATCTCGCCTTTATTCCACTGTTCAATGGTTTCGCTATTTTCTAAAACTGTCGCATTTTTAAAGGCTTTTTTTATTCTTTCTAAATCGTGTTTGTAGCTATAAAAAC
>CAMMEG010000029.1 GCA_946495765.1 uncultured Eubacteriaceae bacterium | reverse complement strand
TTATAACCCTTTTAAATTCAAGGCTATAAAACTTTTTATTCATATACCACCTCTAAAGAATTAAAAACAGGTCCATCTTTACATACTTTTCTATACACAGGACTACCATTTTCAAGTATTTTTACAACACAGCCAACACAAGCTCCTATACCACAAGCCATTCTTTCCTCCATAGATAATTGCGTATAAATATTTTTTTCTTTAGCATATTCTGTTAATGCTTGTAACATAAGCTTAGGTCCACAGGCATATATATAATCTCCTGTTATATTTTCTTTTTTCATAAGTTCTATAACATTGCCTTTAAAACCTACTGAACCATCATCTGTTGCTATATAAACTTTAGCACCTAATTTTTCAAAATCTTTGTTTAAAAACTTCCCTGTTCTAAATCCTAACATTACAATTTTTTCACCTTTTACTTGTTTACAAGTTTCTAAAAGTGGTGGTATACCAATTCCACCACCTACAAAAATATGAGTTTTTTCTCCTTTAAAAATATTATATCCATTGCCACAATTTCCTAAAACTCTTATTTTATCACCTTGTTTCATAGTAGAAAATAGACAAGTACCCTCACCTATTTTTTGATAAACTAATCTAAGAGTTTCTTTTTCTCTATCTATTTCACAAATACTTATAGGACGTGGTAATAAATTTTTATTATTATCTGGATATAATTTTACAAATTGGCCAGCTTTAGCTTCTTTAGAAAGTTCTCTAGTATATAAAATCATATCAAAAATATCTAGTGCAATTTGTTCATTTTTTAAAATTGTAGCCTCTACTACTGTTTTTTTCATATTATACCACCTTTAATTTCTAACTAAATGTTATAAATAAAGTTTATTTATAACATTTAGTTAGAAAGTTATTTATTACTTTAAATCTTTTGATATATCGAATAATTGTAAATCTTCAAGTTTAATATCTTTTTCCATAACTTCAAGCATAGCTACTAAAGTATCCAAAGAAGTTATAAGAGTAACAGCACTTTCTACAGCTGTTCTTCTTATTTTAAATCCGTCACTTTCAATATCATTTCCTTTTTCTGGTATATCTATAATTAAATCTACAATACCACTTCTTATAATATCTAAAATATTAGGTACACCATCACTTATTTTTTTAACAACTTGTACATCTATACCAGCTTCTTTTATAGCTTTAGCTGTACCAGATGTGGCGATAAGTCTACAACCTAAATCATTAAAACGTTTAGCTATGACTTTAAATTTTTCGTGGTCTCTATCTCTAATAGTTGCAACTATGGTACTATTTCTTTTTGGTATTTTCATACCAGATGCGATAAACCCTTTATATAAAGCATTTTGTAAGTTATATCCAAGTCCTAGGACTTCTCCGGTAGACCTCATTTCTGGTCCTAAACTAACCTCAACTTGAGGTAATTTTTCTGTTGAAAATACAGGTACTTTAACAGAAACTACTTTTGGTTCAGGTGCTATTTCTGTGTCAAATCCCATATTTTTAAGTTTTTCTCCAAGCATTACTTTTGTAGCTATATCAATAATAGGTACACCAGTTACTTTACTAATATATGGAACTGTTCTTGATGAACGTGGATTTACCTCAATAATATTAAGTTCACCTTTATATTCAATAAACTGAATATTTATCATACCAATTACTTTAAGAGCAACTGCCATTTTTTTAGTAACATTTATTATTTCTTGTCTAATTTCTGGTGTTACATTTTGAGGTGGATAAATAGATATACTATCACCAGAGTGAACACCAGCACGTTCTAAATGTTCCATTATACCAGGTATAAATATATTTTCTCCATCACAAATAGCATCTACCTCAAGTTCACGTCCATTTATATATCTATCAATTAAAACAGGATTTTTATTGTCTTTTTCAAATGCATCTTTTAAATATTTTACAAGACCTTCTTCTTCATAAGTTATTTCCATACCTTGCCCACCTAAAACATAAGACGGACGAACTAAAACAGGAAATCCTAGCTCATTTGCAACCTTAATACCTTCATTAACACTCCAAACCCCTTTTCCTTTAGGACGTATAATGCCAAGACTTTCTAATATTTCATCAAATTTTTCTCTATCTTCTGCCATATCAATTTGTTCAGGTTTTGTTCCTAAAATAGGAATGTTCATTTCATCAAAGAAATTAGCAAGTTTAATAGCTGTTTGTCCACCAAACTGTAATATTACACCATTTGGTTTTTCTTGTTCTACAATATTTAAAACATCTTCTTCTGTTAAAGGTTCAAAATAAAGTTTATCTGAAGTATCAAAATCTGTACTTACTGTTTCAGGATTATTATTAACAATAATTGTTTCAATGCCAGCATCTTTTAA
Organism: uncultured Eubacteriaceae bacterium; assembly: GCA_946495765.1. GTDB lineage: Bacteria > Bacillota > Clostridia > Lachnospirales > CAG-274 > Tyzzerella. Next base: position 15,341 of record CAMMEG010000029.1, on the reverse strand, counting down.
AGACATAATGGAACGTACAGAACAGTAATCAAACTCAATACCTTGTCCTATTCTTATTGGGCCAGAGCCAATAACTAAAACTTTTTTATTATCTGTGGTAATAGCCTCATTTTCTTCATCATAAGTTGAGTAATAATAAGGTGTAACTGCCTCAAATTCACCTGCACAAGTATCAACCATTTTATAAACTGGTATTATATTATATTGTTTTCTAAGTTCATAAATTTTAGGTGGCTGTACATTTAAGTATTTAGCAATAATTTTATCTGAAAACCCTTTTTCTTTATAAAGTCTTAAAGTGTCTGCATCTAAATCTTCAATAGACATTTCTTTTAATGCCTCTTCCATATCAACAATACCTTTAATTTTATTTACAAAAAATGGGTCCATACCTGTTATTTCACAAACTTTTTCTACACGATAGTTTCTTCTAAGCATCTCTGCTAAATCAAAAAGTCTTTCATCATCTGGTAATTGAACACGTTTTTTAAGTTCTTCTAAGTCTCTATTTGTAGATGATTTTCTTTCAAGTCCATATTGACCTATTTCAAGAGAACGTACACCTTTTAAAAGTGCCATTTCAAAGTTATTAGCAATAGCCATAACTTCACCTGTTGCCATCATTTTTGTACCAAGAATTCTTTTTGCTCCATAAAATTTATCAAAAGGCCATCTAGGTATTTTTAAAACAACATAGTCAAGAGTAGGCTCAAAACAAGCAAATGTTTTTCCAGTTACCTCATTTTTGATTTCATCTAGATTATATCCTAAAGCTATTTTGGCAGCAACTTTGGCAATAGGATATCCAGTAGCTTTAGATGCAAGAGCAGATGAACGACTAACACGAGGATTTATTTCAATAACAGCATAATTATAGCTATTAGGGTCTAAAGCAAACTGTACATTACAGCCACCTTTTATTTCAATAGAATTAATAATGTTTATAGCTGCAGTTCTAAGCATTTGATACTCTCTATCAGTTAAAGTTTGAGCTGGAGCAACAACAATACTATCTCCTGTATGTACACCAACTGGGTCCACATTTTCCATACTACAAACAGTAATACAGTTACCTGCACCATCTCTAATAACTTCAAACTCTATTTCTTTCCAACCTTTAATGCTTTTTTCAATTAAAACTTGGCCTACACGGCTAAAATGTAAACCTTGAGAACAAATTTCTCTAAATTCATCTTCATTTTCAGCTATACCACCCCCAGTACCACCAAGTGTATAAGCTGGTCTTATTATAACAGGATATCCAATTTTTTTAACAAATTCAACACCGTCTTCAAGGTCAGTTATAATTTTACTTTCTATAATAGGTTGGTTTGTCCTCTCCATGAGTTTTTTAAAACTGTCTCTATCTTCACCTTCTTTTATAGAATCGATAGAAGTACCTATTACTCTAACGTGATATTTATCTAAAATACCTTTATCATAAAGCTCACAAGCAAGATTTAATCCTGTTTGTCCACCCATACCAGCTATTATACTATCTGGGCGTTCTTTAGCGATTACCTTTTCTAAAAAATCTATGTTAAGAGGTTCTATATAAGTATAATGTGCCATACCTATATCTGTCATAATAGTTGCCGGATTAGAATTTACTAAAACAACCTCTACTCCCTCCTCTTTAAAGGAAGAAACAGCTTGTGTTCCTGAATAATCAAATTCGGCAGCTTGTCCAATAACAATAGGACCAGAACCTATAACAAGTACCTTTTTAATAGATATATCTTTTGGCATACTATTTACCCTCCTCTATAATTTTTAAAAATCTATCAAATAAAAATTGCATATCAAGTGGTCCAGGATTTGCTTCTGGATGGAATTGAACACTATATATAGGTTTAGTTTTATGCCTAATTCCCTCAATGCTACCATCATTTACGTTTATAAATGTAGGCTCAACTTCATCTGATAAATCACATACAACAAATTCATGGTTTTGTGATGTTATAAATACATTACCAGTTTTTAAATCTTTAACTGGGTGATTGCCACCGTGATGACCAAATTTTAGTCTTTTTGTGTTACATCCTAAAGCTAATCCTAAAATTTGATGTCCTAAACAAATACCTAAAACTGGTATTTTAGTATCAATAAGTTTTTTAACAACTTCCACAACAGTTGGTATATCTTTAGGATCTCCTGGGCCATTACCTAAAAATATAGCATCTGGATTTACCTCCATTATTTCTTCATAAGTAGAAAATGCTGGGAAAACACTAAGCTTACAACCTCTTTTTTCAAGTTCTTTTAAAATACCTTTTTTAATACCACAATCTAAAACTGAAAGATGAGTACCATTACCATTTATTGTATATTTTTCTGGTATAGTAACTTCTTTTACTGCATTTTTATTTGTATAAGTATCAAATTTTTGTTTAATTTGAGATGGTGTTAAATCTTCTCTAATAGTAATTATACCACGCATTGTACCACTATTTCTTAAAGTTCTAGTTAGGGCTCTAGTGTCAATACTTTCTATTCCCATTATTTTATGTTGGTTTAAAAATCCTTCAAGTTCCATTTCACAACGCCAGTTATTAGGCATATCACATTTTTCTCTAACAACAAGTCCTTTTAAATAAGGCTTAACACTCTCCATATCTTCAAGATTTATACCATAATTACCAATAAGAGGATATGTCATAGTTACTATTTGTCCTGCAAAAGAAGGATCTGTTAAAGTTTCCTGATATCCTGTCATACCAGTTGTAAAAACAACTTCTCCTATAGTTTCTTTTATATATCCAAAGGCTTTACCATTAAAAACTTTACCATTTTCTAATATTAATTTTGCTTTAATAGATTTTTTATTCAATTAAATACACCTCCTTAAATCTTCTTTCATATCAATAACAGCCTGTCTTGAAGCTTTAGCAAAGTCTTTACCATCAAGACTTTTAAACTCATCTTTAAGATGATTTGCTATTATCCCTCTTGATGAGTTTATAATAGCACCAAGCCCATTTTTATCAAAACATACTGCTAAATCTTCTGCTTTACCTCCTTGTACTCCATATCCTGGAACAAGGAAAAAGCTTTTTGGCATTATTTCTCTTAACCTTTTAGCTTGTTCTTTATGAGTAGCTCCTACAACTGCTCCAACCTCACTATAACCATTTTTACCAATAAGTTCATCTCCCCACTTATCTATAAGGCTACCTATTTTTTCATATAAAGGTTTACCGTCTACTAATAAGTCTTGTATCTCTCCACTATTAGGATTAGATGTTTTAGCCAATACAAATAAACCTTTTTCATACTTTTTACAATCTTTTAAAAATGGTGTAATACTATCTGATCCTAAATAAGGATTAAGTGTAATAAAATCTTGTTTAAACACTTCGAAGCTATTTTCTTTAATAACTGTTCTTCCTAGATGTCCATCAGAGTAAGCTTCAGCAGTAGATGCTATATCACTTCTTTTTATATCACCTATTATAATTAAATCTTTTTCTTTTGCATACTTAATAGTTTTTAAATAAGCCTCTAAACCTTCTATACCATATCGTTCATACATTGCTATTTGAGGTTTAACAGCTGGTATAAGCTCATATATTTCGTCTATTATATATTTATTAAATTCATACATAGCCTCTGAAACTGCTTTTAAACTATGTCCATATTTATCATATTTTTCTTCTATAATAAAATTAGGTATATAATCTAATCTTGGGTCTAAGCCTACAACAGTAGGATTACCAGTCTGTTTTATTTTGTCTATAAGCTTATCTATAACCATTATTTATACTCCTCTCTAAGATGTCCATTTTCTACTATTATTTTACCATTTACTAAAGTATATAAAACCTTACCTGTTACCTCTCTATCATTAAAAGGACTATTTTTACCTTTTGATAAAAAGTTTTCTATATTTATTTTATATTTTATGTTAGGATCTATTATTGTAATATCTGCATTTGCTCCAACTGATAAATGTCCTAAATCTTTTCTTCTTAAAATTTCTGCTGGATTTTTTGTAAATTTCTCTATCATTTTATATGGCGTTAATACACCTTTTTCTACAAGTTCAGATATACTAAGGCTAAGAGCTGTTTCAAGACCTACTATACCATTTAAAGCTCGTTCAAATTCACAATTTTTTTCATCAAAATGATGTGGAGCATGGTCTGTTGCTATTACTTGTATTGTATCATTTTTTAAAGCTTCTATAATAGCTGCTCTATCTTGTATACTTCTTAAAGGAGGATTCATTTTAAAATTACCATCGTAGTCGGTTATATCTTCGTCTACAAGAGTAAAATGATGAGGAGTAGCCTCAGCTGTAACTTTAGACCCTCTAGCCTTAGCTTCTTTTATTAAATCTACTGCTCCTTTTGTACTTATATGACAAAGATGAATAGGTGATTTTAAACTATCCGCTAAAATAATGTCTCTAGATACAATAACATCTTCACTATCATTAGATATTCCTTTTAATCCAAGCCTTGTAGCTGTATCTCCTGCATTCATACTCCCACCTGCAAGAGTTATATCTTCACAATGTGAAAAAACTGGTATATTAAAAATTTCTGCATATTTTATAGCAGTTTTCATTAATGAAGCATTTTCAACAGTAAATCCATCTTCAGATATAGCACAAACTCCAACACTTGCCATTTTACCTATATTAGAAAGATTTTCTCCCTTTTGCCCCACTGTTATAGCTCCAATAGGTAATACTTTACATACACCTTCACGTTCTGCTTTCATTTTAATATACTCTACTAATATTTCATTGTCTATAACTGGTTTTGTGTTAGGCATACAACATATAGTTGTAAATCCTCCCATAACAGCACTTCTTGTGCCTGTAGCTATTGTTTCTTTATGCTCATACCCTGGTTCTCTAAGATGCACATGTAAGTCTATAAGACCTGGTGTAACCCACATATTATTAGCATCTATTACTTTGTCTGCATTGTCAGTTATAGTTTCAGATATTTTAGCTACAGTTCCATTACTAACTAGTATATCCATTTTTTCATCAATATTATTATATGGGTCTATAAGTCTCCCATTTTTTATTAATATGTTCATATATTACCTCCGTATTCTATCTATTTTCTAATAACAGTTTTAAAATAGCCATTCTAATAGCAACTCCATTTTTTACTTGTTCATTTATTATAGAGTTTTTACCATCTATAACTTCTGTACTAAGTTCTACACCTCTATTTACTGGCCCTGGATGCATTATAATAACATCATCTTTAGCTAATTTTAGCATATCTTCTTTTAGTCCAAAAAATTGATGATATTCTCTAGTGTCAGGGAAAGGCATTTTCTTTTGTCTTTCAAATTGAACTCTAAGTCCCATTATAACATCTGCATTTTTTATACTTTCTTCTACATTGTTTAAAACTTTTACATTTTTAGAAAGTGTTTCCATATTTTTTGATACTAATGTAGAAGCACCTGCTAATGTAATATTTGCTCCTAATTTAGTCAAACCAAAAACATTACTTCTAGCTACACGACTATTAGCTATATCACCTATTATAGCTATATTAAGTCCCTCTATTTTTCCCTTTTTTTCTATTATGCTATACATATCTAAAAGTGCTTGAGTTGGATGCTCATTACTTCCATCCCCTGCGTTTATAACACAAGAATTTACATTTTTAGCAAGTAAATGACTAGACCCTGTTAAAGAATGTCTTATTATTATAGCATTTATTCCCATTTGGTCTAATGTGACACCTGTATCTATAAGGCTTTCTCCTTTATTAACACTACTTGTTGATATGCCTAAATCCTGTGGTTTAGCTCCTAAATAATCTGCTGCTAACATAAAAGACATTTTTGTTCTAGTACTATTTTCATAAAATAAAGTTACAACACTTTTATTTTTTAGTTCATCACTTCTAAGATAAGTATTATCTATTCTTTTTTTCATATCTTTAGCTGTGTTTAATATTGTTAAAATTTCGTCTTCAGATAAAGACTTTATCTCAAGTAAATCTTTTCTTTTTAACATAGAAAGCCTCCTAAAATCTATATAATGCCTAAAAAAAAGGCAATAAATTGAGAAAATAATTAAAACTCATCTATTGCCTATAAAATATAATTAAGATTAAATAAAAGAATATAAAAAATAATGTTAAAATTTGTCTTTAATAAATTATTCATATCTATTCCTCCTTTAATCGTTAAATCTATTAATTTGTTTTTAAAATTTTAACACTAGAATAAATGTTTGTCAATATATTTTTTTTAAATATTAAATATTTGTTATTATTACATATATTTAAATAAAATTTTATATTTATTTTTAATATTAATTACATTGATTACACAATCAATTTTGTTGTAAAATATACATATATACTTTTTTAGAAAGGATACTCCTATAATGATTATAAGACAATTAACAATATTATTTTCAATAAGTTTTTTAAGTGAAATAATATCTAAATTTCTACCATTTACATTTCCATCAAGCTTAATGGCAATGGTTATTTTATTTATTTTATTAGCTACAAAACTTTTAAATATAAATTCTATACAAAATGTTGGTACATTTTTACAAAATCATATAGCTATATTTTTTATACCTCCTGCTATATCTTTAATGGATGAGTTTTCTTATATAAAAGATAAATTAATCATTATATTAATTATTAGCTTTATTAGTTTTTTAATAACATTTTTATCTACTGCTTATACAGTAAAATTAGTAATTAAAATACAAGAAAGGTTTAAAAAAAATGAAAGAAATATTAAATAATCCACTTTTTGGTATAAGTATAACTCTTATAACATTTGAAATAGGCACTATTATATATAAAAAAATTAAATCCCCCTTATGTTCACCTTTTATATTATCTATAATATTTATAATAAGTTTTTTAAGTATATTTAAAATACCCTCTAGTATCTATCAAAAAGGAGGTAGTATTATAAATATGATGTTAACGCCTGCTACTGCCGCTCTAGCTATCTCTATGTTTCAAAAAATCAAAACAATTAAATACAATTTTTTACCTATTATAATAGGTATATTTGTAGGTTCTTTAGTATCTATATCTAGTATTATTTTAATGTGTAAAATATTTAATTTAGACAATAATATAACTTCTGCAATGATTCCTAAATCTGTTACCATGCCAATAGCTATTGATTTATCTGAAAAAACAGGTGGTATTATTCCTGTAACAATTACTTGTGTATGCTTAACAGGTATCTTTGGAGCTATTTTTTCCCCTATTTTAGTTAAAATATTTAAATTAAATAACCCTGTTGCTATTGGTCTTGCTATTGGAACCTCCAGTCATGGTGTTGGTACTGCAAAAGCAATAGAAATGGGTGATACAGAAGGGGCTCTAAGTAGTATAGCTATCGGTATTGCTGGTATTATGACTGTAATTATATACTTATTTTTATAATTATAATAGTTTCTTTCAATAATCTTTTATCATGGATTTATATATATAAAATAGTTAAATATAAATTTTTCTCAAAGTTGTTATTTTATAAAACTCAAAGTTGTTATTTTATAAAACAATAAAATTATAAAAACATTAAATAAAATTTAAAATAATTATTTTTAAGTTATAATTTTAAATCGAATTTTGAATAATTCATAAACAAGTACTAAATAAAATTTAAAACAAAAGTAAGTTTATAATTTTTATATCTATAATAAAATCATAAACTTAATTGACTTAAATAAAAGCTAGTTGAATTTTCAACTAGCTTTTATTTAAAAAATTTTAAATCCTCTTGTGTTGTTATTTTAATATTGTTATAATTTCCCTCTATCATTATAACATTATATCCTAATTCTTCTACTAAACTAGAATCATCCGTTGCTAGTCTATTTTCTTTAATGGCTATATCATATGCTTTTTTTATTATGTTATATTTAAAAGCTTGAGGAGTCTGAGCAAGCCATATATTATCTCTATTGGGTGTATTTTTTATAATATTATTTTCACATACTTTTATAGTATCTTTTGATTTTACACCTATAACACAAGCATCATATTGCATAGTTTTTTTAATTATATTAACTATGTCTTTTTCTTCTATAAAAGGTCTTACTCCATCATGTATAAGAATAATACTATTTTTTTCATCTACACTATTTATTCCATTATAAACTGAATTTAATCTTTCTTTTCCACCTTCTACTATTTTAGTTATTTTTTTATAACCATATTTTATAACTATATCTTCTTTAAAAAATTCTATGTATTCTTCATTGGCTACCACTATTATTTCATCTATATTAGAACAGTTTTCAAATTTTTCTATTGTGTAACAAATAATAGGCTTTTCTTTTATTTTTATAAATTGTTTAGGTATATTGCTATTCATTCTTTTTCCAATACCAGAACAAACTATTATTGCTATATTTTTAGTCATAATACACCTCTTAATCTTTAAAATATCGTGAAAAATTTAATACTATACCAATACAAGACATCATTATTAAAAGTGACGTACCTCCATAACTAACAAATGGAAGCGGTATACCTGTATTTGGCATTGTGTTAGTAACAACAGCTATATTTATAATAACTTGTGTAGCTATCATTGTTGTTATACCTACACATGCATATGTCATATAAGATTTAGGAGAACGTATAGCTGTAATATATCCTCTCCATATAATCATTGCAAATAATAGTATAAATATAATAGCTCCAGCAAGACCTAGTTCTTCACAAATAACAGAAAATATAATATCATTTTGAGCTTCTGGTATAAATCCTAATTTTTGTCTACTTTGACCTATACCTAACCCAAAAAATCCACCAGATGCTATTGCATACAGAGATTGAACTGTCTGAAATCCTACATCTGTACTTACACCTTCTGCAAATGGGTCTAACCAGGCTTGTATCCTAGCCATCCTAAAACCTTCACCAAATAAAATAATTCCTATTAACCCTAAAACTCCTCCAGCAATCATAGGTATAAAATACTTTATTGTAGGTGATGCTACAAATAAAATAGACATACCTATAACCCCCATTATTATAGCTGTACTTGTGTTTTCTATTAATACCAGCCCTGTAGGAATAGCTATTACAATACAGCATTTAAAAAATCCTTTCCACGTATTTAATATATTTTCATTATCTGATATATACTTTGAAAGGTATAATATAAGTCCTATTTTAGCTACCTCAGATGGTTGAAAATTAATAGGTCCAATTACTAACCATCTTTTAGCACCTTTTATTTCTTGACCAATAAATATAACTAAAATTAAAAATACAATAGATACAATATATGCAAGTTTTGAAAAATTTTTATATAATCTCCAGTCTACTCTTGTTATTATTGGCAATACTAAAAATCCTAAAAGAGCAAAGCCCCCTTGTTTTTTAAAAAAGTATAAAATATCGTCATACTTTGTTTTTCCTACATAATAACTAGCACTAAATACCATTATTACTCCAAATGTAACAAGAATAATAAGACTTAATAATATTATAGGGTCTATTTTACCTTTGTTTATAATTACTTCTTCTACTTGTTCTATTTCAAAATTTCTTATATTGTCACGTCTATTTATTCGCTCTCTTTCACTTCTTTTAAGATATGTATTAACTCTATGTGTAGCCAATTTAAAATCACTCCTTTAAATCTTTTACATATTGTTTAAAAATATTACCTCTTTCTTCATAATCTTTAAACATATCAAAACTAGCGCAAGCTGGTGATAAAAGCACACATTCTCCAGATTTAGCATTTTGATAGCAATAATCTATTGCTTCTAAAAAGCTATCCTTTATTTTATAATTATAAAAATTTAGTTTTTCACAGTCTTTACTCATTCTATCTCTAACTTGACCTATAATAATAACTTCCTTAACTTTATTTTTAAACTCTCTTATCATAGGTAAAAAGTTGGCATTTTTTTCATATCCTCCAACTATAAGGTATGTAGGTTTTTTCATAGCTTTTATAGCTTTTATAGTTGCATCTGTATTAGTTCCTTTAGAGTCATTATAATAGTCTACGCCTTTTTTAGTAGTAACATATTCTATCCTATGTTCTACTGCTTTAAAAGTTTTTAATCCTTTTATTATTATATCAATAGGAACATTATAACATAAACACATTAAAATACTTACCATAACATTTTGCATATTATGTTCACCTAATATTTTAATACTATCTATATTTATAAATGGATAATCGTTTATATAAATATAATTATCTTTTAAATATGCCCCATTTTTAATTTGTTCTTTAGTTGAAAAATAAATTACTTTAGATTTAGCTTTACTTTCCATTTTTCTACATTCTAAATCATCATAATTTAATATTAAAAAATTATTTTTATCTTGATTTTTAAATATTTTCTCCTTTGCTTCTATATAATTTTCCATAGTTTTATGTCTGTTCAAATGGTCTTCTGTAATATTTAAAACACCTGCTATTATAGGCTTAAAAGACTTTATTGTTTCCAATTGAAAGCTACTAAGCTCTAAAGTAACTATACTATCTTTTTCTATGTCTAATGCATATGCTGAAAATGGTATTCCAATATTACCTGCTATATATGTTTTTTTATAATCTTTTAGTATATGACCTATAAGACTTGTTGTAGTAGTTTTTCCATTTGTACCTGTTATTGCAATTATAGGAGCTTTACATACTAAATATGAAAGTTCTATTTCACTTATTACTGGTATCTTTTTTAAGGCATATTGTACAAAGTCTAAATCTGTTGGTAATCCTGGACTTATAATCATTAGATCCATACTATCTATTAAATTATTATCTGGATTTTTACCTATATACAACTTTATATTATTTTTTCTTAAAAAATCTATTTGTTCAATATTCTCTTCATTTTTCAAATCTTGTATTGTTACATTAGCTCCAAGTTTTTTTAACATTATAGCGGCACTAATACCACTTTTGGCTATTCCACAAACAAGCACATTTTTATTATAAAACTCCATTAAATCCTCCTATTTTAAAAGAAATTTTTTGTAGCTAAAAATCCTATAAGACAAGCTATTGCAGTTATTATATAAAATACCGTTACAACTTTTACCTCTTTCCAGCCACATTGTTCAAAATGGTGATGTATTGGTGCCATTTTAAAAAGTCTTTTTCCTTTAGTAATCTTAAAATAACCTACTTGTAGTATAACTGATACAGCTTCTAAAACATAAATTATACCTACAATAATAATAAATAAAGGCATTTTCATTATAATAGCTATACTAGCAACTAATCCTCCAAGTGCAAGTGAACCTGTATCTCCCATAAAAACTTTAGCTGGGTGTGTGTTAAAAAGTAAAAATCCAAGTAATGCCCCTACTGCTGCTCCTGTTATAGGTAAAAGTCCTCTATTAATAGCTAAAGCATTAAATAAAAAGAAAGTTACAACTAATACAGTAACACCCGATGCAAGTCCATCAAGCCCGTCTGTTAAATTTACACTATTAACAGTACCTACCATAACAATAAAAAAGAAAGGTATAAATAAAATTCCAAGTTCTAATGTTTTACTATTAGTAAACGGTATATATATTTCTGTACCTATATTAGAAAAACTATATAAATAATATAAAAATACCCCAGTAATAATAAGTTGACCTATTATTTTTTGATAAGCTCTAAGCCCTAAAGAACGTTTTTTTACAACTTTTATATAATCATCTATAAATCCTATTATACCATATCCTATTGTAACAAATAATACAGCTATACCATCTTTATTTTCCTTTAAAAAAAATAACGAAGATATAACTAAACTTATTAAAATCATTATTCCTCCCATAGTTGGAGTTCCAGACTTTACAAGATGACTTTGTGGTCCATCATCTCTAACATTTTGACCAAATTTTAATCTAGTTAAAAATGGTATTATAGTAGGACATAAAAATATGTTCATTATAAAAGCTATTAAAATTGCGTATATAGCAGAATATAAATCAAATTGCATCACTCTCACCTCATAATTTTATCAACTGTATTTTCTAATTTCATACCTCTAGATGCTTTTACCAATATAGTGTCGCCTATTTTTAAAAGATTATCTACATTATTAATAAATTCATCTTGAGTTTTAAAATAATTTATACTAGAATTATTTTTTATATTGTCTTTTGCTCCTTGCAACATATAATAACTATAATCCCCTATAAATATAAGTTCATCTATATCTTTTTCTACTGCATATTTACCTATTTCATAATGCATATCATTTGAATAATTACCTAACTCAAACATATCTCCAAGTATGGCTACTTTTCTTCCTTCTAATGTTGCCAAAACATCTAAACTTGCTTTCATAGAATTAGGATTTGCATTATATACATCATTAATTATTGTATACTTATCTGTTTTAATAATATCCATTCTCATTTTACTAGGTTTAAAAGTTTCTAAACCTTTCTTTATTTCATCTTCTTTTAGTCCCAAACTTTCACATACTAATGTAACAGCTAATGCATTAGATATTATATGTTTACCTGGCAAACTTAAAAGTACATTAAATGATTTATTAAAGTAATTTATTGTAGCACTTATTCCATTTATCCCATTTTCTTTTATATTAGTAGCATATGCGTCTAGTTTCTTATTAATACTATAAAAATATGTTTTTAATTTATTATTTTCTTCTTTTAATGTACATAACATATCATCATCGCCATTTAGTACTTTTATACCATTTTCTTTTAAATAGTCAAATATTTCATATTTTGCCCTAAGTATACCTTCTCTACTTCCTAAATTTTCTATATGAGATACCCCTATATTTGTTATTAAAGCAATATCTGGTTTTGCTATTTCACTAAGGTTTCTTATTTCTCCAAAGTGGTTCATACCCATTTCTAAAACTACCACTTCTGTATCTTCCTCTATATTAAAAATAGTTAAGGGTAAACCTATTTCATTATTAAAATTACCTTCTGTTTTTAATGTTTTATACTTTATAGAAAGACAAGATGCAAGCATATCTTTAGTTGTTGTTTTTCCAGAACTTCCAGTTAATGCAACAACTGGTATATTAAATAAACTTCTGTAATATGTAGCAAAATCTTTTAAAGCCTTTTTTGTGTCTTTTACATTTATTACTATATTATTAGTATCTATATTTTTTTGGCTAAGACAAGCAACAGCACCTTTTTCAAAGGCATCATTTATAAAATTATGCCCATCAAATTTTTCTCCTATTATTGGTATAAATAAATCACCTGGTTTTATATTTCTTGTATCTGTTGAAACATTTTTTATAAAAATATCTTTAGTATCAATATTGTTATTTATAACACCATTTACAGCTTTTATAAGCTCTTCTATAAAAATAGGTTTCATTTTATAATTCCTCCAAAGCCTCTCTTGCTACTTCTGTATCATCAAAATGTATTGTTCTATCTGCAAATATTTCATAATCTTCGTGACCTTTACCAGCTATTATTATGCTATCTTTAGGTTTTGCCATAGCTACCCCTTTAAAAATAGCCTCTTTGCGACTAGTTATTTTTTCATAATAATTAGTTATAGGCCTTACACCTATTTCTATTTCATCAATTATAGACTCTGGTACTTCAGAACGAGGATTATCTGATGTTATTATTGTATAGTCTGATAATTTAGCTGATATTTCTCCCATTATAGCACGTTTTTTTCTATCTCTGTCTCCACCACAACCAAATATTGTTATAACTCTTCCTTTAGTGAACTCTCTAACTGCTTTTATTATATTCTCAAGTCCATCTGGTGTATGAGCATAATCTACAATTACATTAAATCCTTTATTATTAGGTATAGTTTGTATTCTTCCTGGTACTCCCTTTATATTTTTTATACCTGCTTTTATTATATCAATAGGTATATTTTGCATAAGAGATGCCCCTATAACTGCAAGTGCATTATAAACACTAAATCTACCAGGTATATTTAATATAAAACTTTCTATTTTATTATTAATATTTATATCAAATGTTACTTTATCCATAAAATATTCTATATTTACGGCTTTTAAATCACTTTCCTTTTCTATACTATACTTAAATATTTTACATTTAGAATTTTTTATTATTTCTTCTGAATACTCATCATCAGCATTTATAATACCTATTTTACACATATTAAATAGTTTACTTTTTGCATTACAATAATTTTGCATATTTTTATGTAAATCTAAATGGTCTTGTGTTAAATTGGTAAATATACCTATATTAAAGTTACATTCTTCTACCTTATACAATTCAAGAGCGTGAGAAGATACCTCCATAACAATGTTATCTATATTGTCATTTTTCATAGTATTAAAAAGCTGCTTAAGTTCTATTGTATCTGGTGTAGTACTTGTTGCAAAGTCAAAATCTAATTTTTTACCATTCTCTCTAATCTCTATTGTACCTATTACTCCAACTGATTTTTTATACTCTAATAAAACTTGTTCTAAAAAATATGTTGTGCTAGTTTTTCCATTAGTTCCAGTAACACCTATAAGATTTATATTGTTAGTAGGATTATTGTAAAAATTTTTAGCTATTGTAGCCAAAGCTTTTCTAGTATTTTCTACTTGTAAAATAGTTACATTTTCATTTTGTTCTATACTATCAATATCTTCACAAAGTATTAATGATGCTCCACTATCTATTGCATTTTTTATAAATCTATGACCATCTACATTAAATCCTTTTATAGCAGCATACATATATCCTTTTTGTACTTTTCTAGAATCTATCGTAAGATTTAATATTTCTACATTTTCATTTCCTATTATTTTTATATAATTTAAATTATTTATTAACTCCTTTAAGACCATACATTCTACCTCATAAATTTTATATTTTATTTATATTAATTATACCTCTAAATTAACACTTTGTGTATAAATTTTTGAGACAAAATCTTTTATTATTTTACTAATATAACTATTATATTTTAATATATCATATTTTAGGCCAATAAGCAATAAGCTAAAAAAACGTTAAATTGCATACTATTTTTCAAGAAAATACTAAAAAAGTAAATTATTTAACGTGTAATTCAGCTATAGATTAGTAAAAAAACAGTAAAAAACAAGGGTAGGTTTATGTATAAAAATAAATAAACATAAAAATAAAGGGAGCAACTGCCCCCCTATTCTTTTTTCTCATCTAAACTACTAACCACATTATCAACATTTTTATCAATTAACTTGTTCGTAACTTCTAACCCTTTTATTAGCCACTTAGGCACTAAATACCCCTTGTCAAGTTCAACCATATTTTCTAAAATACTTCTAAACTCATTTATTATACAGTGAGCAAGAATAAACCAACCAATAGCTAACATTATATGTAAGTTTATTCCTATTACATTACCTATTTGTTCAAAGGCTATCCCAAGTCCAA
>CAMMEG010000028.1 GCA_946495765.1 uncultured Eubacteriaceae bacterium | reverse complement strand
TGGAGTTAAAATATTATAAGCTCTAGATAATCTAGTTATACTATCTAACAGTATGACTAAGTCTTTACCTTGGTCAGCTAATCTTTTAGCTCGTTCTAAAACCATTTCAGCTACTCTTCTGTGATGGTCTGGTTGTTCATCAAAAGTTGAGTATATTACCTCAATATTATTACCTACAATAGAACGTTGCATATCTGTAACTTCTTCAGGACGTTCATCTATTAGTAAAACTAATAAATGTACTTCGGGATGATTTTTTATTATAGAATTTGCTATAGATTTTAATAATGTAGTTTTACCAGTTTTGGGAGGTGCAACTATCATACCACGTTGACCTTTTCCTATAGGACAAACTATGTCTATAATTCTTCCAGCTATACTATTTTGACCTATTTCTAAATTTAATTTTTCTTGTGGATATATAGGTGTTAACTTTTCAAAGTTAGGCCTAGATATAATAGAAATAGGAGAATCACCATTAACAGTACTTACAAATAGTAAAGCGGAAAATTTTTCGTTTTCTTTAGGAATTCGTAAAGAGCCTTTTATATAATCACCAGTTTTTAGATTAAATCTTCTAATATGAGCTGGAGAAACATAAATGTCATTTGAACCAGAAAGATAATTATTACTTCTTAAGAAACCATAACCATCAGCTAAAACTTCTAATATACCCTCAGCACTTATCCCACTATCAAGTTCTTTTAAATATGCGGCTTTTTCTGATTTATCTAACTGAATATTGTAAGGCTTGTCCAATTCTTCTTTATAGTCATTTTGATTTGTAGTTTGTTCATTTTTTATGTTATTTAAAATAGATATAAGTTCGTCTTTTTTGTATGTTGTAATAGATTTTATATTATGTTTTTTAGCTATTTCTCTAAGCTCAGCTAAAGTGAAATCGTTGTAATCCATATTTCCTCCTAATTAAGATTTGGAATAATAAGTTTTTGACCGGGCTTAAGAATACTATTTTCTGTAAGACCATTAGCATCTAATATTTTTTGATAATAAGAACCATTACCATAAACTTGTTTACTAATATTCCAAATTATATCTCCTTCCTTAACAATATATTCAGATGATGAAGAATTATTACTACTATTTAAGGTATTAGAATTAGTAATATTATTTTTAGATGCTGTTTGAGTTTTTGGGTCATTAGATGTATTTACATTATTAGGATTTAATTGAGATTTTAAATCTTCATTTTCTGTTTTTAAAGCTTCTACTTCACTTTTTAATGATTCTTCTATTAATTTATTTTCAATTTCTTCTTTATTGTCAAGAAGTTCTTGTATTTCTGTTTTTGCATCGGTTAGTTCTTTTTTTGTAAATTTTAAGCTTAAAGCTAAAAATGCAGTAGATAGAGTTAATACTATAATAATAGAAAAAGATATAACTTTGCCTATTAATGATGATGAATTATCTTCATAATCATCATAATCATCTTCGTCTTCAAAGAAGTCTTTACCATATATTTCTATATTTTTTCTATATGGATTTTTATTTTTTGTATTTTTATTTATTTTTTTAGATTGAGCTTTTTTTGAAGACTTTATATTATTATCATATTCGTAATAATCTTCTTCATAATCTTCTTCATAACTATATTCTTCATCAAAATCTTCCTCTAAGTTTTCATCAAATTGTTGCGTATCATAATCCTCATATTCTATATTAAAATCAGGTTGTTTAGTTGCTTTTATATTTTCAGGCTTATCATCTAAAATTTTTTTTACTAATTTTTTGGTAATATCTTCACTAAAAAGCTGTTGTGAATTTTTGTTTTCATTATCCTTATTGGACATATTAATCCTCCTAAAGTTTATTTAATAAAATTAAGCTATGACTTTATTTTTTTAAAATAAAAAATATAAATGGGATTTAGTTTTAATTTTTATTTCAAATTAATAATAGGGAATAGCTGTTTTTTGATAATATGTATCAAAAAAAATAATTTTTTGATACATAATTATAAAAAATATCTTATCATACAATTTTATAACCTTAAGCATAAAAAGTCAACTTTAAATTACATTTATATATAATTTAATTATTATTAAATATTTAATTATTATTAAGTTATTTAAATATAATATTCATATTTAGAAATATGTAAAATTGTATAAAAATAAATGAGTATAATTAAAGTTTATAATATTATTATAAAAGTTGTTAATTGGTGCATAAATTATAAAGTAAAAATTATAATAAGGTATATATTTGATAGTTTTATATAAAAATATATTTGAAATTGATATTATTATTGAAAAAAAATAAAATTTATTATATTATAAAACTAAGAAAATATTTTGAGGTGATAGTTATGGATAACTTTATAGCAGACTATGTATACTTTGATGAAAATACAAAAGAATTTAAAAATGTTCATGCTAAAACTTAATGTTTTAAAAAATGAATTTGTAATAAATATAATATCTAAAGATATATTGGAAGATGTAGCAGTAATAGAAATATTAAAGCAATTTAATAATAATTTTACAAAGAAATTAAGAATTTCTTTAATTAGAATAATGTGAAATATTTGTTATTGATAAAAATGGTATAAAAGAATAAAACTAGAGTATGGGGAATTTTTTATAAAAAACTATTAAGCAAAGTTAATTTTAAGGAGAAAATATATGTATTCTGTAAAAATAGAGCAATTAGTTAAAGAATATGAATTAAAAAATCTAACACCTTGTGTAGATTTTTCAGAAAAAACTTTAATCCATCCAGAAGTAAATAGACCAGCTTTACAATTAGTTGGATTTTTTGAATACTTTTCATCAGAGAGGATACAAATAATAGGATTAGTAGAGCAGTCATATATATCTACACTATCAAAAAAAGATAAAGAAGAAATATTTGAAAAAATATGTGCTTATAAAGTACCTGGAATCGTATTTTGTAGAGGATTGGAACCTTCACAAGAGTTAATAGATGCTGCCATAAGACATAATGTACCTGTATTTCAAACTAATTATCCAACATCAGAATTTGAAAGTGAAGTTATAAGGTGGTTAAGAGTGCAACTAGCTCCAAGAGTTACTATGCATGGAGTTCTTGTAGATATATATGGGGAAGGTGTACTTATAATAGGTGAAAGTGGTGTAGGTAAAAGTGAAACTGCATTAGAGCTTATAAAAAGAGGGCATAGACTTGTAGCAGATGATGCAGTAGAAATTAAAAAAGTTTCTCATAATACACTTGTAGGAAGCTGTCCAGAGGTTATAAGATACTTTATTGAGCTTAGGGGTATTGGTATAATAAATGTAAAACAAATGTTTGGAGTACAATCAGTTAAAGATACCCAAGGGATAGACCTTATAATAAAATTAGAGGCATGGGAAAAGGGTAAGCAATATGATAGATTAGGACTTAACGAAGAATATATGGAAATATTAGGAAATGAAATAGTTTGTCAAACTCTGCCAGTAAGACCAGGTCGTAATCTTGCTATGATATGTGAATCAGCGGCTGTTAATAGAAGGCAAAAGAAAATGGGGTATAATGCAGCACAAGCTTTAAATGATAGAATAATGAAAAATATGGATAACTTATAATGTACAGCCTTTAAGGAGGATTAAGAAATGTATTACATAGGCATTGATTTAGGAGGCACTACAATAAAAGGTGGAATTGTTACAGAATATGGCAAAATAATAAGAAGTATATCAGAGCCAACCTTTCCAGAAAGGGAAGGAAGTCAAATAATAAAATCTATGGCACAAGTTGCAATAGAGCTTATTAAAGAGGAAGGACTTGATTTTAATAGTATAAACTCTATTGGTATTGGATCACCAGGACTTATAGATAGTAAAAATAAAACTATATTATTATCTAGTAATATTAATTTTGATAATATAAATGTTGAAAAAGAAATGAAAAAATATATAAACTTACCTATTTATTTAGAAAATGATGCAAATTGTGCTACAATAGCAGAATTTATATGTGGTAGTATGAAAGGGTATGAAAATGGGATAATGATTACTATTGGTACTGGTATAGGTGGTGGTATAATTTTAGATGGTAAGTTGTTAAAAGGGACTTATCTTGGTGAAAGTGAATTAGGGCATACTATTGTAGATTATACTGGAGGAGAATATTGTGGTTGCGGTCAAAAAGGATGCTTAGAGGTATTTTCATCTGCCAATTCTATTATAAAATATGCAAAACAACTATTAAAAGAGGATAAGAATAGCAAAATTTTAGAATTAGTAGATAGTATAGGTAATATAAATGCAAAAAATATTTTTGATGCATATGATTTAGGGGATAGTATAGCAACTAAAGTTATAGAAAGGTTTAATACTTATTTAGCTATTGGTATAGTTAATTTTATCAATATATTTAGACCTAATATAATATCTATAGGTGGTGGAGCTTCCGCAAGAGGTGAAAAACTTACTAAACCAATAGAAGAAATAGCTAAAAAGATGATTTATGGTAATGAACTTAAGACTAAGATAGTTCCCGCTATTTTAGGTAATGATGCTGGTATAATAGGTGCTGCAATGATTAGTAAAGTTTAAAAATAATCAAATTTTTTGATACTTTGTATAAATTAGTTTTTTGATACTTTGTATCAAAATAAATAGCTATTCCTATTGTTTTTCTTGAATATTTTGCAATATTTTTGCAATTTTACAAATTTTAAAAGTATTGCAAAAGAATTAAAACAAAAATCATTTGTAATTTTTATTTTGAAAAATAAAGTCATATTTTAATTGAAATTATAAAATCTAAAATATTGCATATACTAGTGATATATTTCCATATTGGAGGAACATTATATTGAATATATTTGAAAAAGTTTTAAGTAAAGAACAAATTTTTATAAATGAACCTATGAAAAAACATACTACTTTTAAAATAGGTGGTAATGCTGATATTTTAATACTACCATATACATTAGAGCAGATAATAGAGTGTATACAAATTTGTGAACAAAATAATATAGAGTATTATATTATAGGAAACGGTAGTAATCTTTTAGTTTCAGACAAAGGGTTTAGAGGAGTTATTATAAAGTTATTTAAAAACTTTAATAAAATAGAATTAGATAAAAATATAATAAAAGTACAGTCAGGAGCAACGCTTAGTGCTATAGCTAAAAAAGCATATGATAATTCATTAAAAGGTTTTGAGTTTGCATCTGGTATACCAGGGACTATTGGTGGTGGTGTTTGTATGAATGCAGGAGCTTATGGTGGAGAACTTAAAGACGTTATAAAACAAGTTACTGTTTTAGAAAATAACAAAGTTACTATTTTAAATAATAAAGAATGTGAATTTGAATATAGAAATAGTAAAATATTAAGAAACAAACTAATAGTTTTAGAAGTTTTAATTGAACTTGAACAGGGTGGAAAAGATGAAATTTTAGCTAAAATGAAACAAAATAATAAAACAAGAAATGAAAAACAACCAATAGAATATCCTAGTGCAGGGAGTACATTTAAAAGACCTCCAAATAATTTTGCAGGAAAGTTGATTATGGAGGCTGGACTTGCAGGAAAAACTATAGGAGGAGCTTGTATATCTAAAAAACATTGTGGATTTATAATAAATAATGGTAATGCAACTTGTAAAGATGTTTTAGATCTAGCAGATTTTGCTTGTAAAGAGGTTAAAAATAAATTTAACATTAACCTTGAAAAAGAGATAAGAGTTATAGGCGAAAGTTAGGTGATATATGTGAAATATGTTATATTAACAGGTATGTCTGGAGCAGGTAAAAGTACTGTTTTAAAATTTTTTGAAGATATAGGATACTTTTGTGTAGACAATTTACCGCCTTCTTTAATACCAAAGTTTATAGAACTTTGTGACAAACCAGGCTCAGAAATTGAAAAAGTAGCCATAGGAATAGATATTAGAGGAGGTAAACTCTTTGATGATTTTTTTACTTATTTATTAGAAATAAAAAATGAAAAACATTTATTTGAGATATTATTTTTAGATTGTTCAGATGAGGTATTGTTAAAAAGATATAAAGAAACAAGACGTAGGCATCCTTTAGCAAAAGGTGAAAGAATAATAACAGGTATAATAAGAGAAAGAGAGTTATTAAGTGATATAAGACGAAAATCAGATTATATTATTGATACAAGCCATATTTTAGCAAGACAATTAAAACAAAAAATAAATGATATATTTATTGAAAATAAAGAATTTGATAGTCTTATGATAAATATTTTGTCTTTTGGATTTAAATATGGAATACCTAGTGATGCAGATTTAGTTTTTGATGTTAGATTTTTACCTAATCCATTTTATATAGAAGAGCTTAAACCTTTAACAGGCAATGATGTATCAGTTCACGACTATGTTATGAAGTTTGAAGAAAGTAATATTTTTTTAAACAAACTTTTAGATATGGTAAACTTTTTAATACCTAACTATATAAAAGAAGGTAAAAATCAACTGGTTATAGCCATTGGATGTACAGGTGGTAAGCATCGTTCAGTAACTTTAGCTAATGAATTATATAATAATCTTAATAAACTACAATATAGCACTATTATTACTCATAGAGATATTGACAAAGATAGTAAGAAGTAGTATAGTACAATAAGGTGATAAAATATGTCCTTTTCTTTAAATGTAAAAAAAGAAATCTCTAAAATATTAAATAATAGACATTGTTCAATAGCAGAGTTAGCTTCTATTATAAATTTTTGTGGAGATATAAAATATGAACCATTATCTATTAATATATTATCAGAAAACAAAATTATATTAGATAAATTTAAATATATTATAAAATTTATTTTTAATATAGATATTTGTATATATTCAGATAATGGTAGAACTTATAAAATTAGTATAGATAATGAAGATTTTATACATAAAATTTTTAATACAATAAATCAGAATATGTATGAAGAAAAAATATATAATTCTATTATTTTAAATAGCATATGTTGTAAAAGAGCGTATATAAGAGGTACATTTTTATGTGTTGGTTATATTTGTTCACCAGAAAAAAACTACCATTTAGAATTTATGTGTAATACATATAATCAAGCTCAAAATTTAAAAAATTTAATTAACTTTTTTGATATAGATGCAAAGTCTATTGAAAAAAAAGAGCATTTTATAGTTTATATAAAAGAAGCTGAACAAATAGTAGAGTTATTAAATATTATAGAAGCTCATAAAGCATTATTAGAACTTGAAAATATAAGAATTTTTAAAGATGTTAGAAACAATATAAATAGAATAGTAAACTGTGAAACGGCTAATCTTAACAAAATTGTATTAACGGGTGTTAAGCAAAAAGAAAATATAGAATTTATAAAAGAAACAGTAGGTCTAGACATTTTGCCAAAGCCTCTTAAAGAAATAGCTATTTTAAGACTTGAAAACCCAGATATAAGTCTTCAAGAGCTTAGTCAAATGACAGATCCTATTATAAGTAAGTCAGGTGTTAATCATAGGCTTAAAAAAATAAATAGTATAGCAGAAAACCTAAGGGGGAAAATAAGATGAAAGAACAAAATTTAAAAATAACAGCATCTATTGAGGCAAGGGAAGTTGCTTTAATTGTACAAACAGCTAGTAAATTTACAAGTAGTATTAAGATTATGCTTGATGATAAAAAGGTAAATGCAAAAAGTATAATGGGTCTTATTGCTCTTGGTGGTTTAGATGGAAAAGACATTACTATTTTAGCAGAAGGACATGATGAAGAAGAGGCAGTTAAAGAATTAGCAGAATTTTTAACTCAATGATTTTTATTAGTATAAATTATAATATGAATTAATTTTTTGATAAAAATATATAGGTATTTATTTTTAAATGTAAATTATTTAAACTATTAGTATTAGAATATATACATATAATAAGCTATCAGTATTGTTTATTGATAGCTTATTATATATTAAGGAGATATTATGGAGATAAAATATGCAAAATATGAAAATATAGAAAATATTTTAAATATAATAAATCAAGCAAAAGTGTATTTTACACAAGAAAAGATTTTTCAGTGGAATAGTGAGTATCCTAACTATGATACAATAAAGAGGGATATAGATGAAAATACAAGTTTTATAGTAGTAGATAATAATAATATAGTTGCTACATTTGCTCTTATTATAGGTGAGGATAAAAATTATAAAAAAATATATGATGGAAAGTGGCTAACTAATAACTTATATGGTACTATTCATAGAATAGCTATCCATAATAATTATAAAAGAAAAGGCATAGGAAATAAAATATTAAAATATAGTGGAGAATATTGTTTAAAAAATAAAGTAAAAAGTATTAGAATAGATACTCATAAACTTAATAAACCTATGATTAGCCTTATAGAAAAAAATAATTTTACATATTGCGGTATAATAAAAGTAGAAGATTTAACTGATAGAATAGCATATGAAAAAATACTTTTATAATATAAAAGCTAAATTTTATATTATAAAAAGGCTATTTTAAATAGCCTTTATTAATCATAATTAAGGTAATATATAATTTTATATTAATTTATAAAAAGTTAATTAAGTTGTAAACTCAGCTATACCATTAGCTATACCAACAGCACAATTTTGTCTAAAAGAGTTTGTAGCTAATAAACTAGCCTCATAAGGATTAGATATAAAAGCGGTTTCTACTAATATAGCTGGCATTCTAGTGAGACGTAATACAGCAAAATTAGCAGGAAATACTCCTAAATCTTGTAGTTCTATTTGTCTAACTAGACTATTATTAACTGTTATTGCAAAACTTTCTGCTACTATACCTGGTCTATAAAAGTAGGTAGAAGTTCCATTTGCCTCTGGATTTACATTAGAGTTACAATGTATACTTACAAAATAATTGGCACCCCATTCATTAGCCAGTCTAGCACGTTCACCTAAAGTTACAGTTTTGTCAGTAGTTCTTGAATAATTTATTTCATATCCCCAACTTAATAAAATTCTTCCTAATTTTAAACCAATGTCTAAGTTTACGTCAGCTTCATGTAGACCATTAGGTCCTATTGCACCAGGGTTATTACCACCATGCCCTGGGTCTATAAATATTTTCATATATATACCTCCAATAAAGCTATAATAATAATTTTATTACATATAGCTTATTTTATATTACAAATTTATATTGCTTTATTATATGAATAGTAATATACTGATTAATGGATGAGAAAATTAAGATAAATAAAAAATTATTTAAATAATAAAAATAAGTATAATAAAAAACTATTGTAATTTTAACACGTATAATTTATGAATTTTAAGTTAGGAGGGAATTAAAAAATGTATAATAAAAGACAAAATAAATTATTAAACAGTATATTTAAAATTTTAAGTTTGCTTATTTTTGTCATTGTTTTGGCTGTTATAGCTAAAATATTTTTACCTAATTTTACTAAAATAGATTATAGAGAAAGTGTGTATTTAGAACAAGATGAAATTGGTGTAAATATGCAATTAGATTATATACCAATGAAAAATCCGCCAATATTACAAGAAGGAGAGATATATTTACCAATAGATTTTGTTAAAGAATACATAGACCAATATATTTATTGGGATAAAGAGGAAAATAAACTTACTATAACAAATGAGTACAATGTTATAAGAATGAAAACAGATGAATTAGAATATTTTATAAATAATGAACCTTTGGAGTTAGATTTACCTATATATAATATAGATGAAGTTGCTTATATGCCAAAATTATTTTTACAAGACTTTTATGGTTTACATTTTGAATATATAGAACAAACAAAAATGCTTGATATAGTAAAGGATGATTATAAAAAGGCTAGTTTAAAAAGTAATACAAGGCTTAGAAAAGATGCTGATAAAAAATCTCCTTTTATAGAAAAGCTCAGAAAAGGTGATATAGTTTATTTTTATGAAAATGAACAAAATGGATATACAAAAATTAAAACTAACAATGGATATATTGGATTTGTACCTACAAAGTTGTTAGAAAATATAGAGGATATAAATATACAAAATAATTATGAAAATGACTATGTAGCTAAAGCACCATGGACAGCTAGTAATGGTAAAATAAATCTTGTTTTTGACCAAATGCAAAATGTTGTAGCTAATAGCTCTGAAGCAAGACGTACTTATCACGATGGAGTAGACGTTTTAGTACCTACGTGGTTTTCTTTTAAAGATGAAAGTGGCCAAATTGTGAATATAGCAGATAAAGGTTATGTAAATTGGGCACACCGCAATGGATATAAAGTTTGGGGACTAGTGACAGATAATTTTGATAAAAAAATATCTCATAGTATTTTATCATCAACTGAAAATAGAGAGTATGTTATAAAACAACTTTTAGCATATGTTTCTATGTATGATTTAGATGGTATAAATATAGACTTTGAAAGTGTACCAACAGAAGATGGAGATAATTTTATACAATTTTTAAGAGAACTTTCACCTGCTTTAAGAGCAGAGGGAGCAGTTTTATCCGTAGATGTTTTTGTACCTAAACCATGGACAGCACATTATAATAGAAATGAAGTAGGAAAAATAGTAGATTATGTTATAGTTATGGGATATGATGAGCATTATGCTGGTTCAGAAAGTGCTGGTTCTGTGGCATCTATGTCTTGGTCAAATATTGCTATAAAAGATACATTAGCAGAAGGGGTGCCAAAAGAAAAACTTATATTAGGAATTCCTTTTTATTGTAGGCTATGGACTGAAACTTTAGAAAGTGGAAAAATAGAACTTTCTTCTAAAGCTTATGGTATGAATGGAGCCTATGATTTTATAGAAGAAAAAGGTGGTACATTTACTTTTGATAATAAAACAGAACAAAACTATGGTGAAGTTAAAGAAGATAACAAAACTTATAGAGTATGGTTAGAAGATGAACAAAGTGTAAGTAAAAGGCTAGACCTTGTTTTAGAATATAACATAGCAGGGGCTGGAGCTTGGAAAAGAGGGCTAGAAAAAGAAGAAATATGGCCTATATTAAAACAAAAGTTAAAGGAACAATAATATGACGTTAGAAGAAAAAATATATTCTTTTGAAGAGGAAAATACAGTTATAGGTATAGGAGATGCTAGTCCATTTTATGATATAAAACATATATTAGAAAAAACAGATACACCATTTGTAGAAAAAGATATTGAAAAAAGGATAAATCCTAAACTTATTAGAGAAGATGCAAAAAGCATTATAGCTTTAGGACTTAGCTATAACAAAACATTTGTAGGTAATATAGATAATAAATTAAGAGGAAAAATATCTATTGGTGCTATGGGACTTGATTATCATATACTTATAAAAGAAAAGCTTGAATATATAAAAAATAGCCTTAATATACAAGGTAATATATTTGTAGATACTGGCCCTTTAGTAGATAGAGAAGTAGCTAAAAGATGTGGACTTGGTCAAATAGGTAAAAGTGGTAATGTTATTAATAAAAAACTTGGTTCTATATTTTTTATAGGATATATAATAACAAATGTAGAGCTTAAACCTACAAAAAATACGCATATTAAAAATTTATGTAAGGACTGTAACAAGTGTATAAAAGCATGTCCAAGTGGCTCTATATTAGAAAATGGTTTTAATTATAAAATGTGTATATCATATCTTACTCAAAAAAAACAATTAGATAGTGAAGAAGAAAGAAAACTTATAAATAGGCAAATATATGGATGTGATATTTGTCAAAAGGTATGCCCTTATAATAAAAATACATATATAGAAAAGGTATCAAATTTAGATACATTTTATCCTAATATAGAAAATATTTTAACTATGTCTAACAAAGAATTTGAAATGACATATAAAAAAACAGCTTGTGGCTGGCGAGGTAAAAAAATACTACAAAGAAATGCGATAATTGCTTTAGCCAACGGTAAATATAGTGAAGAGGCTTTAAATATATTAGAAAAAATGAAAAATGATACAAGAGAAGATATAAAATATTATGTTTTATGGGCAATAGAAAAATTAAATGACAAAAGGTGAAACAATGGCATATTTTAATAGTCGTGGACTTAGGGGAAGTACCCTTGAAGAATTTATAAATCTTACTAATGATGTATATAGAGAAAAAAATTTGGCAATAATCCAAAAGATACCAACTCCTATAAAGCCAGTCAAAATAGACAATGAAAATAAAACAATAACTTTAGCATACTTTAATGAAAAAAGTATAGTAGATTATATGGGAGTAGTACAAGGTATCCCTGTATGTTTTGATGCAAAAGAAACAAGCAAGGGGTTTTTGCCTTTACAAAACATCCATCAGCATCAGTTAGATTTTATGGAAGATTTTGAAAAACAAGAAGGTATAGCCTTTATGCTGGTATATTTTAAAATGTATGATGAATATTATTATTTACCATTTAAAGATATATTAAAATACTGGCAAGGTGCAAAAAACGGAGGAAGAAAATCTATACCATATAATGCATTTTGTAAAAAATATATTATAAAATCAACAGGTAAATTTTATGTACATTATCTAGAAGCGTTAAACACATACTTAAAAGAAAATGGTTAAAAGAGGGTGTGTTTGTGAAAAAAATATGTGTCATTATATTAAGCATTTTTTTAGTAGGGTGTAATAAAAATGTATCAGATGAAAATATAGTTGCAGTAAATGTACAAAATAACTATAAACAAATGGATATTTATAATCTTTATAAAAAAGACAACTATAATTTGAAAAAATATGAACCAGAAGAAGATTGTTATTCAGGAATTTTTATAGAACAAACAGAAGGAGATTTTATAGAAGAATTTGAAGATTTTACTAAATCTAGCCCTAGTATATATATGTATAGCTTAAAACTTGGAGAAAGTTATCCTTTATCTTGGATTTTAAATTGTTATTCTAATTTAAAAACTCCTTTTATAACTATACTACCTCCAGAAAAGGAAAAAGATTTATTTAATAAACAGCTTATAAAAAATATGGCTAAAGATTTTGGACATTTACAAATACCTATGTTTATTAGTATATATCCAGTTAATAATTATTTTATAGATAAAAATGAAGAATATATAAAATTTTTGCAGGAGGCAAAAACATATTTTGAACTTTATGCACCTAATGTAGCTATTGTTTGGAGTGTAGATAAAGATTTAGTTTATAATACAAAAGATTTTTATCCAGGAGATAGTTATGTAGATTGGATTGGTATAGACATATATGAAAATATAGGAGAGGATAACAAACTTAACATAATGTTTAAAGAATTTGATTATATTTATAAAAATTATTCAAGTAAAAAGCCTATATTTATAAATTTAGCTATATCACATTTTGGAAGTACTTCTTATAATTATAATATAAGTGATAAAGTAAATGAAATTAATAGATATTTTAATAGTATACCTTATAAATATAAAAGATTAAAAATGATTAATTATATAAATTATGACACATTTAAAACAAGTAAAGTTAACAAACAAAATTATTTAGTTACAGACAATAAAAAAATATTAGAAACGTATACAGAAGTACTTAATAATGATATTTTTTTAGATTCAGTTATTTTTGCAGATAACAATAGAGAAGTTAAGCAAGAATATAAGCTAAATAGTGTTGTTTATAAAATAGATAATAAATTTTTTGTAGATGAAAGTTATTTTAAATTAAATAAAATATCATTAGATGAAACATACTTACAAGATTATATTGATATAGATAATAAAAAATATTATAACTTAGAAAATATTTTACAAAATATTAATATGAAAGTAAGTATAGATGAGAAAAACAAAAAAGTGGTGTTATATTAATAGGTGTGCTTTTGCACACCTATTAATATAATTGAATATTATAATAAAAAATATAACATAATAGTGGAACAAAATGGATAAAATAACGTTTAAATATATAAAATACTATAAACACTTAGGAGGGGATTTTATTGTCTAATAAAATTTTAGTGGTTGATGATGAACAAAGTATAATGAATATTATTGCATTTAATCTAAAAAAAGAAGGTTATGAGGTAGTAACAGCTGAAGATGGAGAAATGGCTATAACAATTTTTGATACAGAAAAACCAGATTTAATACTTTTAGACATAATGATGCCTAAAATAGATGGTTATGGTGTTTGTAAAAGAATAAGAGATAAAAGTGATGTTCCTATTATTATGCTTACTGCTCGTGCTGACGAAGTAGATAAAGTTTTAGGTCTTGAAATAGGTGCAGATGATTATGTGACAAAACCTTTTAGTAACCGTGAACTTATGGCTCGTGTTAAAGCTAATCTTAGAAGAAAATCTAATATAAAACAAGATGAAGAGCAGAACAATATGGATACTAATACATTTGTCTATGGTGATTTAACAATTAACTTCGATAGATATGAGGTATTTAAAAGAAATGAGCCTATAAATCTTACTATAAGAGAGTTTGAACTTTTAAAATTTTTAGCTATTAAAAAAAATCAAATTTTTACAAGAGAAGCTTTATTATCACAAGTTTGGGGATATGAATATTTTGGAGACGTTAGAGCAGTTGATGTTACTATAAGAAGACTTAGAGAAAAGATAGAAGATGATGCTAGTAAGCCTAAATTCATATTAACTAAAAGAGGAATTGGATATTATTTTATGTCATAGATAGGACAAGAAAAATGAAGAGTGTACGTTTTAAATTAATTTTTATATATTTTATATTAGTTTTTATAGTTATGATAATAAGTGGTACATTTATTATTTTTAGTATACAAAAACAAGAAACTTCTAAGATAGAAGAAGAACTTAAAAGTTTTTCTAAAGCTATAAAAGAACAAATTATAGACCAATATGAAGACCCAAATGACTTTCAAAGTGGATTTACTGATCTTTTTATGAAAAGAGTTTTTACTCAAAATATACAAGGAGCTATAATAGATAAAGATGGAAAAACAATAGCAGGTACTAATTTTTCAGAAACAGAAGGTCCATATCAATATAAAAATTCTATTGTTATATTAGCCTTAGCTGGTAAAGAGAATTTTGAAAATTCTAAAAAGAGTTTAGATGAAAATTCTGTTGTTAAAGAGTGGTTAAGCTACGGGTATCCTATTATTGATAATAACAATAACGTAGAATATGTAATATATGTGCAAATGGACTCTAGTAATATAAAAGACACTTTAAAGCAAACAACAAATACTATTGGTATAGCTGTTATTATAGCATTAGTTTTGGCTATAACTTTAGGAAGTATGTTTTCTAATACAATAACATCACCTATATCTCTTCTTACTAAAAAAGCTAATCTTTTGGCTAAAGGTCATTTAGAACAACATATTATAGTAAAAGGTGAGGATGAAATAGGACAACTTACACGAAGCTTTAACCATATGGCAAGAGAACTTAGAAAAACTGTGTCTGAAATGGAAAATGAAAATAATAAATTAGAGATAGTTTTGCACAATATGACAGATGGTGTAGTAGCTTTTGACGAATTAGGAAGTCTTATACATGCAAATAAAGAATTTTATGAACTTATGGGTATAGACGAAGAAGAACAATATAAAATAAATTTAGATTATTTTTTATATAAAATAAACTTACCTAAAAATCAAATAAGGCTTAATAAAAATACTGAAATATTAATAGATGAAAATGGAAAATATATACAAGTTGTACTTATACCTTATACAGATAAAAACAATTTTATAGAAGGTATAATGATAGTTTTAAAAGATATAACAAAACAAAAAAAATTAGATGATATGAGAAAAGAATTTGTAGCTAATGTTTCTCACGAAATAAGAACACCTATAACTACTATAAAAAGTTATACAGAAACACTTCTAGAAGGTGCTTTAGAAGAAAAAGAGATAGCCATAGACTTTTTAAATACTATAAATGAGGCAGCCGATAGAATGAAGTTTTTAACAGACGACCTTTTAGAACTTTCTCGTCTTGACGGTGGAAAAATTAACTTTAATTTTAAAATATCAAATCTATATGATATAGTTATAGGCTGTGTAAAACAAAATATTATTATAGCAAATAAGAAAAATCAACAAATCATATTAGATGAGCCTATTAATAAAAATATGATGATAATGGCAGATATAGATAGAATAAATCAAGTTTTAAACAATATTATATCTAATGCAATAAAATATAGTTATGAAAACACTAGTATACAGATTTTTATAGAAGAAACACAAGAAAATTTTATTGTAAATATAAAAGATAATGGTATAGGCATACCAAAAGAGGATATAGGAAGAATATTTGAAAGGTTTTATCGTGTAGACAAAGCTAGAAGCAGAGCTATGGGTGGAAATGGGCTAGGTCTTTCTATTGCTAAGGAAATAATGTCAGAACATAATGGAGACATAAAAGTATATAGTAAAGTAGGAGAAGGCACAACTATGCAAGTTATATTTAAAAAATATAGTAAAATAGAAAATATATTAAAATTTAATTATGAAAATCAAAATTTTTAACTAGTTTATAATAATAAGTCTTTAAAATACCTATATTATGTATAATTACAATATACTGTAAATTAAAAGTAAAGCTATTGTAACATATTTGTAACATTATTATTGTATAATTTTATTATGTAGTTATATAAAATTAGGGAAGGGAGGACTGTTATGAAAAAGTTAACATTAACATTAGCTATAATATTTCTTTTAACTCTTTTTAATGGTTTTTTAGTTTTTGCAGCCTCTACTTCTAATAGTGAGGTTGATAGTGGTTTTTCTATAACAAGTGGTTTAGATTTTTCTAAAGAGGCAAAGTCTACTTTTGATAAAGCTATAACTATAACTGGTAAAGCAGAAGAAGGTTCAACCATTACTATCGCTGTTTATGAGAAGTTGCTTGAAAAAGAAGAAAAATTAAAAGAAGTTGAAAAATATAAAATAGTTGTTGGAGCATCTGGATATTTTAATCAAACTATGAATCTTGTTATAGGTGAAAATATTATAGATATTAATTTTACTAAAGATAATAAGTCTTATAGTAATACAACATCTATTAAACGTAAAAAAAGTGAAATAAAAAGCGAACTAGAACAAGCTATTGTCTTACCTAGAACAAGAAAGTAGCTTAATAACTTAAAGGTGATAATATGTATTTAAGTAAATGGAAAAATTTTATTATAACTTTTTTGATATTTTTGGCTATTTATCAGACTACTGGGCTATGGTTTGAAAAATTTTCAACCTATAGCCTTTTTTACTTAATAAAAAGTAAGTCAGGTAATGCTAATATACAAGAAAATACAAGGTATATTACAGAAAGTATATTAATAAACTCTGGAAATAATCAATTTATTATAAAATATAATAATATATCAAACTCGGATTATAAAAAAATATTTGATGAAGCCATATATTTAAGTATTAAAGATGGAGATTTTTCATATATAGAAAATTTTGATATAAAAGAAGTATTAAATAATAGAGCTATTATTTATACTTATGATTTTAGTATGAAAGGTGAAGATATGTATAAAGTATTTAATATTAAATCAAATCATCTTTCTAAAATAGACCAATTTGATAAAATTATTATAGTACCTTTAATAGATGAAAAATATAGTATAAAAACTATATTTTTATCATCTAAAACTAAACAGGCATACGAAATTAAAATGCTAAATGATAATTTAAGTAATACTATATTTAATATTATAAATGAATTTTCTAACTTAGAAAATAAAGATTTTTATTATATATCTAGTGAAGAAAGTGGTATATCATTATTCACTAGCAATCAATTTTTACCTAAAGCTAGAACAGAAACTTTTCATGTTAATAAAATATCAGCTACTAATCCTTTAGAACAAGATGGAGGAATTTTATTATCTGAAAGTGAAAAATATGTGGATATATTTTTTGAAAATCCAGTTACTAAGTCTAGCTCATTTACAAATAACACCTACACGTATAATGATGAAAATGTAATTGTAAAATATTATCCAAGTGGTGTTTTAGAATATGTTAAATATAAAAGTGGAATAGGTATTGATAAACAAGATAGTCCTTATAATATTGCTTTACAATTTTTAAGTAAAGATACTAACATAAAAAATGAATATTATTTAAAAAATTACGAAATAGATGAAAATGTAACTACATTTTATTTTGACTACAAAATAAATAATTTTCCTATAACTTTATCTAAAGAAAAAAAACAAGAAACTAATATGAAAAGTATGATAGAAATAACAGTAGAAGGCAATATGGTATCTAAATATAAAAGAATTATTTATGATTTTGAAAAAGAAGATGAATATATTACAGTAGAAAAATCTTTTATAGAAGCTATTGATAATTTCTTATTAAATGTAGATATAGGTAATAGTAATATAGATGAAATGAAATTAGTTTACAAATTTAATAGTGTAGACGAATTAACAGATATTAAATGGTTTATAACTGTAGATGGGCAAGATTATTTAGAAAGTGTAACATATGGAGGATAAGTATGGATACAAAATTGGCTAAAAACTATACTATTATATTTTTAATAATACTAAATTTAGTATTATTTATCTTAAGTTTTTTGTTAGAAGAAAAATACAAAATTACTAAAGAACAAGAAAATACAATTGTATCTTATTTAGAAAAAGAAAATGTAAAAATATATGCAGACTTACCTAAAAAATACTATCCTATGCCTGAAATTAGTATGAAAAAAACAAAAAATGATGATTTAGTCCTCCAAAAAATATTTTTTAGTAATAATGAAAATCTTATTAGAACAGAAAAATTTGAGGATACTATATTTAAACAAGGAGAATCATTGGTGCCACCAGTGGTTGATTAGCACCCACTACGACAGGAACCTCA
>CAMMEG010000027.1 GCA_946495765.1 uncultured Eubacteriaceae bacterium | reverse complement strand
ACATATTTAACTCATATAGAAGATATAAAACAAGAAATAGATAAAAAACACAAAAGTAAAAATAATCAAAAGGGTATTGTCTTGACAACAATGCATAGTGCTAAAGGATTAGAGTTTGATGTAGTATTTGTTATAGGATGTATAGATGGTGTTATACCACATGAAAAAAGTAAAAGTAATATAGAAATAGAAGAAGAAAGACGATTATTTTATGTTGCTCTTACAAGAGCTAAAAGATTATTATATATCTCGATTTTAGAGACAAAGTATGAAAATAAAGTAATACCTAGTAGATTTTTAAAAAAATTAATAAAGTTTAAGAGGTGATAAACTATGAAAAAAAATAAGAAAGAACAAAAAAGATTAATAGTTCAAATTATATCTATTATATTAATTTTATCTATGTTACTTAGTTTTGTCATACCATTTTTATCATTATTACACTAGTTGGAGGCGGAAAATGGATATTAAAGAATTAGAAAAACAGTTTGGTATATCAAATAATGAAGAAAAAATAGATGATGAAAATAAAAAACAAGAATTAGAAGATATAATAAACCTATTAAATTCTTCTGAAGACGAAATTATTAATATAGAAAATAATGCAGAAGTATTTGAAGGCTTATCGCAAGATGAATTAGACATTTTAATGAAAGAAGATGAAAATATATCAATAGATGATATAGAAACAGATTTCATAAATGATATTTCTGTTTATGATAATAAAAATAATGTAGATGATGAGGAAATAATACAGAAACTTAATAATATAGCAGAAGATGAAGCTTTAATAGAAGAAAACAGTATACAAGAAATAAGTGAAGAGGATTTTAGAAAGTTTATTCAAAGTTCAAAAAAAGAAAAATCAAATATATTAATAGTGGGAAGTATAATATTTTTAATAAGTTTAATTTTATTTACATCTATATTTTTCATTGTAGCAATAAAAAGAGCTAATAATATTATAACTCAAAATGAAATAGAAAAAGACAATTTAATATCAAAGTATACTCCAAGTGATAAAAATACTATATACTTTGATATGGCACAATCTATAGATAGTGAAATACTAATATTAGAAAAAATGAAAATAGGTAAATTAAATACAGCATTTTATTTTAAAAATAAAATAGACCCTATAAAGTATAAAATTTTTCTTACAGATAGTAATGAAAAATTATATGCAATGGATTTAAACTTTAATCAGGATGGCTATAATGAAGAATATAGTATATTAAGATTTGACCCTATTAATACTAGTGTGAAAAATTTAATTTTAGTGTTTGAAAGTATATCTACTAATGAAAAAGTAGAATTTAATTTAGATTTTAATACTAAATTAGAAAATGAGAAAATAAAATATATAAATAGTAAAATAACAAATGATTTTGGTGATTTTACAGTAAATATTAATTATGCAGTATTTTCAGATACATCAACAAGATTTGACTATACAATAGAGCCTAAAGAACAGATAAATTACTCTATACAACAAGGAGCATTAAATGAAGAAAATTATATAAAGCTTAAAGAAGGAGATATACATATAGAACCACTTAGTAACAAACCTGTATCTACTAATATTGAAAATAAAGTTATAGGAAGAATAGACTTTAAAAATATTCAAGATTTTAATAATAATATTATATTAGAGTTTGATAGTATTTATAAAAAATATATAGTTAATAAAAATTTATCATTAGATAGTATTAATAATGGAAATATTTCATATAATTTTGATAAATATAAAGTATTTTTAGAAGGAATACACAAATTTGATAATAAATATGTACTTGTACTTCACGCAGAAGACACAACGCTTAGTACGGAAAATAGACCAGAAGATTATAATCGTGCAGAGGTAAAATTAGACTTAGAACTTATAGCAACAAATAGTAATGGAACAGAAATTATAATTTCTCCTACTGAAATAAGGTCTGCTACATATGGAACAGATATTATTTTTGAATTAGATAATAATCAAATGAGTACACTAAATATGATTGCATCTAATGATATAAAAATAAATATTAAATCAGCACTTATTAAACAAAAGAGTGTAGTTTTACCTATTAATTTAAGTAGAAGTATGGAAAGAGAAATTATATCTCACAAAATAATGGAAGAACAAATTAGTAATGCGTTTGTTTCTAGAATACAAAATATTAACTCTAAAAATATAGAAGGATTTTCAAGTGAAGTTTTAAATGATGAAAAGTTAATAAATGAATATTCTTTATTATCTAATGGTAAAAAACAAAGTTCTATTAGTATTATATCTAAAAATTTAGATGGAGAATATTTAGAAGCTATAGTTCAAGAATCTATACAAATGAAAGAAGAAGATAATACTATAGTTTCTTATAGAACACATAAGATAAAAGCAAATAATAAAGAAAATCAATGGATAATATATTATGATGAAATAATTAAATAACTATAAAATTGCTAAACTTAATAAAATTTTTTTCGTATTATTAGATAATAAAAAATTTAAGGAGTGATTTTATGAGTAACGAAAGAATAAAAATATTAAAAATGTTAGAAAATGGAGAAATAACAGCAGATGAAGCTAGCAGATTATTAGCTGCTTTAGAAGGATCAACAACTAAACAAACTTATCAAAATAATAATAACAATAATCAATCAATAGATTTTACAAAAATTATGAATAAAATAACTAATACGACACAAATATTAGCTAAAAAAACATCTAAAATATACGGTGAGTTAGAAAAAGAAGTTAAAAATATTATAAAAAATATTAATGTAACAAGTAATAAAAATAGTTTTTGTAAAGAATTTAATTTTGCTTTAAGTGAGCAAGATAATAATATAGAATTAAAATCTTTAAATGGTGAAATGGTTTTAAAAGGGTATAATGGTGATAAATTAACTTTAAAAGCTATTTATATACCAAAAGATATTACAAACACAGTAGAATTATATAACTCTGAAAATAAAAAATATATATTTACATTTAAAGAAGAAGACTTTGAGAAAGTTTCAATACAAGTTTTGTTACCTAAAAAATATTTTAAAAATATAAATTTATCATCTATAAATTCTAATTTTTCTTTAGATAGTATTAACTTTGATAATATATTTTGCGAAACAACAAAATGTAATGGTATAATAGAAAATGTTGAAGGACAAAATATAAATATAAATAATATTAATGGTAAATTAATTGTTAGAAATATAAAAGCAAATATTTTAAAAATATCTAATATAAATGATTATGTTAAATTAAATAATGTAGATATTAAAGATATGTCTGTTGATGTTCTTAATGGAGAGATAGATGTTATAAATGATTATTTAAACTTATTTGATAATTATAACTGGAAATTAGAAACTCAAAATAATGCTATAAATGTAGAAATAAATACAGATAATATTAATTATAATATAGATGCTAAAACATCACTTGGAAAAGTTAATATTTTAAAAAATAATCTTATTTATTCTGAAAAAACTGATTATAAAGTTATTGCGAAAACAGAACATATCAATAATTTGTTTAAAAGTTTAAATTTATCTTTAGAAACAACTAACTCTACCATAATTTTAAGTTAAAAATTATGTTTGGAGGGAAAGTATATTGGCTAAAAAAAATCTGGAAGATGAAAAAGGTAAAAATGTATTGTTAACTATAATTATAATATTAACAATAATTTTAGTTTTATTTATATTAGCTGGGTTTTTATTTTTATCAAGTCAAGCAGATAAAAAGAAACTATTAAATAATCCTAATATATATAATAATATATATATACAGGGAATAAATGTTTCTAATATGTCTAAAGATAGTGCTAAAGCTACTTTAGAAAAATTAGAATTAAATGAAAAAATAACATTAACATATAAAGATAAACAATATGTTTTTAATAAAACAGATTTTGGCGTTATACTAGATAAAGAAGGTGCATTAGATAGTGCTTATAACATAGGAAGAATAGGCTCTGAACAGGAACGTATTAAAAAAATAAAATCTTTAAATGAAAATGGTGAACAAGTATTTATTAATAAAAATATACAAGAAGATATTGCTAAATCAAAACTTGAAGAAATATGTAAAGATATAAATATAGAACCTAAAAATGCTACATTGGAAAAATCTAATGGTATATTTGTAGTAAAAGATGGTAATCTAGGCTAAGAGGTAGACTTTGATAAAACATATGAAAATTTATTAGAGGGATTATTGCTTGAAGGTGACACAAATATATCTATTATAGCTAATGAAACAAATCCAAAGTATAGCGCTCAAGACCTTAATAAAATACAAGATATATTAGGAAGTTTTTCTACTAAATATACTAATAAAGGTGGAAGTGACAATGGTAGGATTACTAATATGAAAGTAGCATCACAGAGAATAAATGGAACAATTTTATATCCTGGAGAAGTATTTTCTACAAATAAAAAATTTGGAGCAACTACTAAAGAAAATGGATATAAGCCAGCACCAACTATATTAAATGGAAAATTTATAGACGAATATGGTGGAGGTGTTTGTCAGGTTTCTAGTACATTATACAATGCTGTATTGTACTCTGAACTTGAAATTATAGAAAGGCAAAATCACTCTTTAAAAGTAGGATATTTAGACTATGGTTATGATGCAACATTAGCAGGTGACTATATAGATTTTAAATTTAAAAATTCTACTAGTTATCCAATATATATAGAAAGTTATCTTA
The DNA here is from genome assembly GCA_946495765.1 of uncultured Eubacteriaceae bacterium. Taxonomy (GTDB): domain Bacteria; phylum Bacillota; class Clostridia; order Lachnospirales; family CAG-274; genus Tyzzerella. The sequence continues at coordinate 14,529 of CAMMEG010000027.1, read as the reverse complement.
CAGAAAATGAAGTAATATGTAATATATATGGGTATGAACAGCGTCCTAATAATAGAAATATAAAGTTTGAAAATGCTCTGATAGAAGTTATTGAGCCTAGTCCTAAAGTAGTTAAAGAAACAGATGATTTACCAGAGGGTGAAGAAAAAGTAGAAGTAAAAGCATTAAAAGGATATAAATATAAACTATATAAACTAGTATATATAGATAATAAACTTAAAGAAAAAATATTAGTAAATAATAGTTATTATAAACCTAGAGCAGAAGAAGTTTTAATAGGTACAAAAAAAATAGAAGAAGTTATTAATATTGAGGATGAAACTATAAGCAAATATACAAATGATAATAATGTAATAAATAGTACAGAACCAATAATAGAAAGCATGGAAGAAAATACAGAATCAATTATAGAGCAATCAACACAGGAAAATATTAGAACAGAAGATGTAATATTAGAATAATAACCATTGTATAGCATAAAAAAGATATGGATAAACCATATCTTTTTTATAACTTATAGTGAAAATAGTATACTAATAATATAACAGGCAATTATTAATGAACCTAAGAACATAGAAGATTTTTGGCTTTTTTTAGTGTATAAAGTTCCTATAGATATAAATGTAGCCACTATACCCCATAAAATAAGATTATTTGCTTGTTTATCTGGAGAGAAAATATTACCTTTAGAGTAAAATATATCTCCAATAGCTAATATTGTGAAATTAAATAAATTACTTCCCATTATATTACCAAAAGAGGCATTAAAATTACCAAGTCTTACAAGATTAAAAGATGAGGTAAGCTCTGGTAAAGAAGTTGCAACACCTAAAAATATGGCACCGCCAACAGTTGTACCAAGACCTAATTGACTATTTAATTTGTCTGTAACTTTTGTTAATAACATACTAAAAATAACTAATAAAATTGAAAAAATAATAAATCTAAAAATTATTTGTTTTACTGTTAAATCTAAATTATCTTCACTATCAAGATTTTCAGAATAATCATCATTCATTTTAGTAACATTTATTATATATAATATTAATATTAGTATTGAAGCATAGCTAATGTTTAAAAATCCTACATTTAAACTATAATTATATTTCATACCTAAAAAACATATTATAAAAATAATAATAGTAAAAATACTTGTTATTAAATGATTTTTAGATATATAAGAATTTTTAAACTTTTTAGAGAATAGTAATATACATACACCTAAAATTGTAAGATTAAAAATGTTACTACCAAATACATTTCCTTGAACAAGACCAGGTTGATTCAATGAAAAAATAGCAGTTAGGCTAGTTATAAATTCTGGCAAAGAAGTAACAGAAGCCAATAAAACACCACCTATAAACGCACCAGAAAGATTTGTTTTTTTATCTAAAGCATCTACATATTTTGACAGAAAAATAGATAATGATACAACAAAACCTGCTAAAATTAAGTATTGAATATAAATCAAAATAAAAGCCTCCTTTATTAAATAGTAGTTTAGATAAAAAAGATTATATACTGTATTAAATAAATAATCAAGTGTAAAAATAAAAAAAATATTTGAAAAATTATTAAAATACTGTTAATATATATAAAAATGGAATAAAGGGGGAATAATATGCTTTCAAAAGTTCTATCATCTACATTAATAGGTATAGATGGATTTAAAATAATTGTAGAGGTAGATATAAGTCAGGGATTACCAGCTTTCGATATAGTCGGCTTACCAGATTCAGCAGTTAAAGAATCTAAAGATAGAGTTAGAACAGCTATAAAAAATTCTAATATAAATATGCCAGTTAAAAGAATAACTATAAATTTAGCACCAGCTAATATAAGAAAAGAAGGACCTTCTTTTGATTTACCAATAGCTGTAGGCATATTATCTTGTATAGAAGAAATAAAAGAAGATTCCTTTAAAGATACTATGATAATAGGAGAATTATCATTAGATGGTTCAGTAAAACCTGTAAACGGTATATTGCCTATGGTTCATACTGGTAAAGAAACAGGTATTAAAAAATTTATTGTACCTTATGAAAATACAGAGGAGGCAGGTCTTGTATCAGGAGTTGATATAATTGGTGTAAAAAATTTAAATGAATTAATACAACATTTAAATAATAAGAAAAAAATAGAACCTATAAATATTAATATTGACAATTTATTTAAAAAAGATACACTCAATAATGATTTAGACTTTTTAGATGTAAAAGGACAAGAAAATGTAAAAAGAGCTTTAGAGATAGCAGCAGCAGGAATGCATAATATAATTATGGTAGGACCTCCAGGTTCTGGTAAAACTATGATGGCTAAAAGAATACCTAGTATATTACCTGACATATCTTTTGAAGAAAGTATAGAAATAACTAAAATATATAGTGTATCTGGTATTTTACAAAATAAAAATTCTCTTATTACAAAAAGACCATTTAGAGCACCTCATCATACTATATCAAATTCTGCTATGGTAGGTGGAGGTCGTGTACCAAAACCAGGAGAAGTAAGTTTATCTCATAATGGAGTATTATTTTTAGATGAATTACCAGAGTTCCATAGAAATGTATTGGAAGAATTAAGACAGCCTTTAGAAGATAATGAGGTTACTATATCTAGAGTAAATGGAACAATGACATTTCCAGCTAATTTAATGTTGGTAGCAGCTATGAATCCTTGTCCTTGTGGGTTTTATGGATATTCTGACAAGTGTACTTGTTCTCAAAATGCAATATCAAAATATGTAGCTAAAATAAGTGGTCCTTTATTAGATAGAATAGATATACAAGTAGAAGCTTCAGCTGTAAATTATAAAGATTTAAACATTGAATATAATACAGAATCATCTAAAAATATTAAGCAAAGAGTTATTAATGCTCAAAAGATACAACTTGATAGATATAAAAATGACGGAGTATATTTTAATTCACAACTGACACCTAATTTAATAGAAAAATATTGTGAATTAGGAAATAATGAAAAAGAAATATTAAAAGATGTATTTAATAGATTACAGTTAAGTGCTAGAGCATATCATAAAATATTAAAAATATCTAGAACAATCGCAGATTTAGAACAAAGTGAAAATATTAATGTCATGCATATTGCAGAGGCTGTTCAACTTAGAAATTTAGATAGAAAATTTATGTTTTAATGAGGATTTATTATGATAGAAGAAAACTATATAATGTGGCTTGCTAGAATAGATGGAATAAGTATTAGAAAAAAGTTAGAGATTTTAGAGTATTTTAAAACAGCAAAAGATTTTTTCTATGCTAGCATTTCTGAAGTCAGAACATTTTGTGAAAAAAATAGAATAAATGTAAAAAATATTTTGGATGTTAAAAATGAAACTATAATAGAAAAATACATTAATGAACTATATAAGCATAATATAAATTTTATATGTCAAAATAATAAAAGTTATCCAACTCTTTTGAAAAATATACCAGATGCACCATTAGGTTTATATATAATTGGAGATATGCCAGATGATACATATAATAAAGTTGGCCTTATTGGTGCTAGAAAATGTACTCAATATGGTGCAATGAATGCATATAAATTTGGTAAGGAGTTAGGTCAAAATAATGTAGTAGTTGTTAGTGGAATGGCTTTGGGTATAGATTCTATGGCACATAAAGGCGCATTAGATGGCAATGGTAAAACTATAGCTGTTCTTGGTTGTGGGCTTGATATAGTATACCCACCTTCTAATAAAGGACTTAGAGATGAAATAATAAATAATGGATGTATTATAAGTGAGTATCCTATTGGTACACCTCCTTATCCTGCAAATTTTCCTACTAGAAATAGAATAATAAGTGGTATTAGTGATGCAATATTAGTTGTAGAATCTGCTAAAAAGAGTGGAACATTAATAACAGTAGGACAAGCTTTGGAGCAAGGTAGAGATGTTTTTGCTATACCAGGTAATATAAATAGTGTTATGAGTGAAGGAACAAATAATCTTATAAAAGACTGTGCTTTTCCAGTTACAAATGTAGATGATATTTTATCAAATTTAGGTATACTTTATAAATATTCTAAAGATAATAATTTTATAGACAATAATAATACAGATATATACAATATTAAAGAAAAATCTGAAAATACAAAAAATTTACTTGCACCAGATGAAAAAATAGTATATGCTTGTATAAAAGAAAGTCCTGTTACAATAGACGAAATAATTTTAAAAGCTAATATAAATATTCAAACTGCTCAGTATATTTTAACTATGTTAGAGCTTAAAGGATATATACAAAAAATTGCAGGTCAAAGATATATAAGAGCTTTATAACTAATTAGGAGGATTTGTATTAATATGGCTGTAAAAAAAAATTTGGTTATTGTAGAGTCTCCTGCTAAAGCCAAAACACTAAAAAAGTTTTTAGGGAGTAATTATAAAATAGAGGCCTCTATGGGTCATGTACGCGATTTGCCTAAAAGTGAAATGGGAATAAATATAGAAGATGATTTTGAACCTAAATATATTACTATAAGGGGGAAAGGAGAACTTTTAGCAAAACTTAGAAAAGAAGCAAAATCTGCTAATAAAATATATTTAGCAACTGACCCTGATAGAGAGGGAGAAGCAATAAGCTGGCATCTTTTATATGCTTTAAAATTAAATCAAAATATAAATAGTAAAGTATATAGAATAACTTTTAATGAAATAACTAAAAATGCTGTACAAAAATCTATAAAAGAAGCTAGAGAAATAGATATGAATCTTGTTAATGCACAACAAGCAAGACGTGCATTAGATAGAATAGTAGGGTATAAAATAAGTCCATTATTATGGAAAAAAATAAAAAGGCGTCTTAGTGCAGGGCGTGTTCAGTCAGTTGCTCTTAGATTAATATGTGATAGAGATGAAGAGATAGAAAACTTTATTCCAGAGGAGTATTGGACAATAGATGTTAGCTTAAAAGGTGAAAAAAATGAAATATTAAAAACTAAATTTTATGGAAAAAATAACAAAAAATTAGAAATAAAATCTGAAGAACAAGTAAATGAAATTTTAAATAGTATAAAAAATAGTAAATTTATTGTAAATGAAATAAAAGAAGGTAAAAGACAAAAAAATCCTTTACCACCTTTTACAACTAGTACATTACAACAAGAATCATCAAAAATCTTTGGGTATGCTTCATCAAAAACAATGCTTATAGCACAGCAACTTTATGAAGGAATTAACATTAAAGGAGAAGGAACAGTTGGTCTAGTTTCTTATATTCGTACAGATTCTGTTAGAATATCTGATGAAGCTTATTTACAAGCTAAAGAATTTGTAAATAATACTTACGGAGAAGAATATTTTGCTAAAGAACGAAAAGAGTATAAATCTAAAGGTAAAACACAAGATGCTCATGAAGCTATAAGACCAACTTATACAATTAGAACACCAGATAGCATAAAAGATTCTTTAACTACAGAACAATACAAAATATATAAACTTATATGGGAACGTTTTTTAGCTAGTCAAATGAAACCAGCTATATTTACTACTAAAACTATAAAAATAAAAGCAAATGAATATGATTTTAGAGTTTCTGGTTCTATATTAGAATTTGAAGGATACTTAAAAGTATATAAGAAAAATGAAGAAAAGGCTAATGAAAATGAAAAAGATGTTTTAATACCAGTTATTGACTTAAATCAAGAATTAGATTTAAAAGAAATTAATCCTTTACAACATTTTACTCAACCGCCAGCTAGATATACAGAGGCTACATTAATAAAAACTTTAGAAGAAATAGGTGTAGGAAGACCTAGTACTTATGCTCCTACTATATCTACTATAACATCTAGAAATTATGTTACTAAAGAAGAAAAACTTTTTTATACAACAGAGCTTGGTGAAATAGTAAATGATATTGTAAAAAATAACTTTGGAAATATAATAAATGTAGATTTTACAGCTAATATGGAGAATAAACTTGATGAAGTAGAAGAAGGTAAAGTAGAATGGAAAGATATTTTAAGAGAGTTTTATCCTCCATTTGAAGAAATGATAAATGAAGCCTATGAAAAAATAGAAAACATAGATATAGAAGATGAAAAAACAGAAATTATATGTGAAAAATGTGGTGCTAATATGGTTATAAAATATGGAAAATATGGAAAGTTTTTGGCTTGTCCTAATTTTCCTAGTTGTAGTAATGCTAAACCTTTTTTTGAAGAAGCAGGAGTTAATTGTCCAAAATGTAATGGTAAAGTACTAATCAAAAAAACAAAAAAAGGAAGAAAATTTTATGGATGTGAAAATAATCCAGAATGTGAATTTATATCTTGGAATAAACCAACAGGAGAAAAATGTCCTAAATGTAGCAGCTTTTTAATAGAAAAAGGAACTAAAAATAAAATAATTTGTTGTAGTAATAATAATTGTGGATATTATTTAGCTAAAGATGAAAAAGAAAAATAAGGATTGAGTAAAGGGGACATTAAATTGAGCATAGATTTAAAAGAGATAATAAAAAATTTAGGCTTTATATTTAAAAATGCATCCAAAAAAGAAAATATTTTGATAAAATTTATAAATGAAATATGTAAAACATTAGATGTAGACATAATAGTAGTAGATACAGAAGGATTTTCATTACACGAAATAAATAATCAATTATCATCTCTTACTATAAAAAATGAAATTACAAATGAAAATATATTGGAAAAACAAATTTTGAAACAACTTGAACATATTGAGGATATAAAAATAAATATAACTTTAGATAATCTTTATACAACAAAATTTGATAGAGACAGGCTTAAAAATATATATGGAATATTTTTACCTATATATATGTATAAAGAAAGATTAGGAACTGTTATTCTTTATAAGAAAAATTCTAAGTTTAATGAAGATATAGACATTTTATGTGAATATATATCATCTATATTAAGTATATTAATTTGGAATTATAAAAGGCTAGAGATAACTGAAAAACAAATAAAGAAAGAAAATATAAAATCTTGTATATCCACTCTATCATATTCTGAGTTAGAAGCTATATTAAATGTATTTGATGAACTAGAAAATGGAGAAGGCTTAGTAATTGCAAGTAAAATTGCTGACAAAGCAGGTATAACTAGGTCTGTTATAGTTAATGCACTTAGAAAATTTGAAAGTGCAAGAATTATAGAAACTCGCTCTTTAGGTATGAAAGGAACATATATAAAGATAGTGAATGAATATTTATTACAAGAAATAAATAAGTTTAAAAAGTAAATCATAAATAAAACAAACTAATTAAAATTTAGGAGTAAAATTATGACTAAAAATTTACACACAAATCATAGAAAAAGAGTTAGAGCTAGATTTATTAAAGATAGTAATTTAGACAGTTTTGAACCTCATCAAGTATTAGAACTTTTACTTTTTTATGCTGTACCAAGAAGAGATACTAATGAACTTGCACATAAATTGTTAAATGAATATGGTAGTTTGTATACTTTAATGAATGCAAAACCAGAAGATATTTGTAAAAGGTGTAAAGTCTCTGAACCAACAGCAGTTTTAATATCTATGATACCACATGTTTGTAGAAAGTTTTTAAGTAGTGCTTTAGATAATGAAAGCACATGTATTAATTCTTTTAATGTAGCATATAGCCATTTTGAAGCAATATTAGCAGGACAGCCATTTGAAAGCTTTTATATGCTATGTTTAGACCTTAATAAAAGGCTTAAAAAAATTGTAAAAATAAGTGATGGAACTACAAGTAGTTCACCTGTATATATGGAAAAAGTTGTAGGTGATGCTCTTTTATATAACTCATCATTTGTTATAATAGGACATAATCATCCAAATGGAAATAAAAAGCCATCTAGTGCAGATGTTCAAGTTACATCACAAATATCAAATGCATTATTACATGTAAATATAAAGGTTTTAGACCATATAATTATTTGTGGTGATGATTGTTTTAGTTTTGCTAAAAAAGGCTTATGTAATTTAGGATATTAATAAACAAAAATAAAATTATTCCGTATATATTAATATAAAAGATGTAAAATATACTATGGAGAGTGATTTTATGAAGAAATTATATAGAAGTAAACAACAAGTGATAAGTGGTGTTTGTGGTGGTCTATCTACATACTTTGGTATAGATCCCATTATAATTAGAATATTATTCATTTTATTTTTTATTTCAAATTTAGGAATTTATCTTATAATAGCATATTTAATAATGACTTTTATAATACCTATTGAAACTGATATTATAGATATTGAAAACTAAAGGGGGTTATATTTATGAAAAAACTTACTAGAAGTGTTTATGATATGAAATTAGCTGGTATATGTGGTGGTTTAGGTAAATATTATAATAAAGATTCAAACTTAATTAGAGTAATTTTTCTTATTTTATTTGGGTATTTATCTTTACCTTTTTTGATTGCATATATTATATGTATATTTATTATCCCTAATGAAAATAAGATTTAAATAATAACATAAAATATTAATAGTGCTACAAATCTTTATATATTTTTTGTAGCGCTTTTTTATTATAATTTTATAAAAATTGTAATCTTATAAAAATTATAATAAAAAATATTTAAAAATAGAATAAAATAATATATAACATAATAAGTTTTTATATATAAATTTATATGTAAAGGAGATTTATTATGGAAAATATTAAAAAAATATTAAAAGTGTTAAAATTTAATAATATAAAATATTTTATATTATTAATAGGTATTTGTTTTTCTTTAGTTTATCTGTTTAGACCTATTGTTCAAAATAATATTAATAGTGTAGCAGTTTCATCACAGCCTCAGCCAGCTAAAAAGAATTTACCTATATATTGTGTTGATACAGATGAAAAAAAAGTTGCAATAAGTTTTGATGCTGCTTGGGGAGCAGATGATACAGATGAATTATTGACTATACTTAAAAATAATGATGTTAAAGCTACATTCTTTTTATGTGGTTATTGGGTTGATAAATATCCAGAAGAAGTTAAAAAGATTTATGAAGAAGGACATGAAATAGGTAATCATAGTAATACACATCCTCATGGAAGTCAAATAAGTTTAGAACAAAATAAAAAAGAAATAATGGAAGTACATAATAAAATAAAAGATTTATTAGGATATGATATGGATTTGTATAGACCTCCTTTTGGAGAATATAATGATACAGTATTACAAGCTGCTAATGAAGTTGGATATCATACAATTCAATGGGATATTGAAGTATTAGATATAAAAATAGAAGTGCTTTAAGCACTCTATTTATCAATGTTTCCAGTCTATTTTTATTGTATCATTAAATATTAAAATACGATTAATTATCTTATTTATAAAATTCTTTTTAATGTCATTACTTAAATTTTCCCAATTATCTAAATTTGGTATAGTTATATTTGTAGGCTTTATTCTTTTTTCATTTATAGTATTTAATATTTCAATCTTTTTATTATCTAGTTCTATTATTTTTTCATTTGCATATTTTAAAAGTACATCATTAGCAGAAGAAAGTTTATTTATTATATTTTTAATTTCTGTTTCTATTTTGTGTAGTTCAATTTTTAAAGTGTTTATTTCATTATCATTTTCAATCTTTTTATGGGATAATTCTAAATTTCTAAAACTATGTACAAACTTTTTTACTTCTTCAAAAACATAATCCTCTATTTCATATAAATGATGTGTTTCTAGTTTATCTATACAATAATTTGTTACATAACGACCTGTACAGTTTAGATATTTTTTATCCTTATAGGTTTTTACTTGCATACTATATCCACAATATCCACATTTCAATAATCCAGTTAAAAATGTATGTTTACCCTTACCAGTATTTTTTATTTGAACATTATTTTCTAATTTTAATTGACATTTTAACCAAGTATCAGAATCTATAACACCATCATGGTTACTTACCGATAATACCATATCTTTATAGTTTCTATATTTATTACTTCCTCTATCTCGTTTACCATATAAAGCACAACCTTTTTCACCTATAAAGTCTGTAATATCATTAGTTATATTACATTTTTTAGATTTAAAAAAATCGTATATATCAGTATTTGCTTTTACATATGCAGGGTTATGTAAAATACGGCTTAATTTAATATTGTTCCACATAGAGCTATCATATTTTTTTAGTAGTATTTTTGCAATTCCACCTAAAGAAGCATCTGTATTAGCATAAAGATTATATATTTCCTTTACAATATTTATATCCTCTGTAGGTTCTAGTATAGATACTTTTTTTGAATTTTTGCTTGTTTTTTTTATAGTATAACCAAAAGGAGCCGGACCACCTAACCATATACCTGTTTTACCTCTACTATAGTAATTATCTCTTATTCTCTCTGCTATTGTTTCACGTTCTAATTGAGCAAATATCATTATTATATATAACATTGCTTTTCCTGTTGGGGTAGAGGTATCAAACTTTTCATTTGCAGATATAAAGGATACTTTATTTTTTTCTAAAATATCCATAATATTAGAAAAGTCTGTTATAGAACGACTTATTCTATCTAGTCGATATACTATTAATTGTTTTATTTCTCTATTTTTTATATCATCCATTAATTTTTTAAATTGAGGACGTTCTATATTTTTACCAGAAAATCCTTTGTCTTCATATATCTTAAAAGGTTCATTTGTTTTAATTTCTTTTTTACACAATTCTATTTGTGTTTCTATTGATATACTATCTTGTTTATCTATACTTTGACGTGTATATATGGCTATCATAGAATTATCCTTTCTAGTTAGTTTTTCTTTATTTTTATTATAATTAAATTTATAAAGTTTGTAAATATTTGAGTTGTGTGTATTTATAAATTTTGATATAATAACTGAAATAAAATTACTAATTAATAATATTATAATATAAAAAATTTGTTTGTAGTTTTTATATTATATAACTTAATTTTAAAACTTGAAGGGAGATATAAATATGATAAATAATTTTTTAAGATTTAAAGTAATATCATTGATATTATTAGGAATAGTTATTGGAATAACCTTATTCATACTTGGAGATATTGATGATGCTCCAGGATTAAGTTTTATTGGAATAATAGTTTCATTCTTATTAATTATGCGTGGGATTTATTATTCTAAAATAATTCAAAATGGATATCATATACCAATTATACTTTTTGTTTTTGGTATGATGAGTATTATATTACCAATTATACTAATTTTAGATGGAGAAATTAATATACTTTCAAGCATTACATTTATTGGGAATATTATAGGTATTACTATGATTGCTATTGCATCAATAAGAATAATAAAAGTTATAAAAATAAATAATAAGTTTTAATAATTTAATATTATTTATAAAATATATTTATTACTTTACAGTATGAAAAAATATGTTAATTTTTAGAAGATTAAATATTAAAAATTAAGTGGGCATGATTTAATCATCTAACTAAAAATAATATTTAATAAAAAGAGTTACTATTAGTAACTCTTTTTATTTATGGTTATAAATATGATTACAAACTTAAAATATTATACTGTTAATGGTTATTATAGAACTAAACTATATTGTATGTTATTTTTAGTAAAAGCCTAATTAATATAGTCATTAAATAGCTTTACCTTTATACAATAATAATTAATTACTTGTTTTGAATTGATAAGCAAGGATTTAATTTTTCATAAGTTTTTATAATTTTTTTATCCTACTTTAGATATATTAGTTATACTTTTATCATGACCTATAATTTGAACTATTTCTTTTTGTTTAGAAAATTCTTTAATATTATCTATTGTATGCTTTTGTATTTTTGATAGTTCTTCTACACGTTCTATTGCTTTTTTATTCTATGGTATTAAGTTTATTTATGAAGTTAAGTAGTATTTTTTTCATAAGTTATATTTTCAAATTTATAATTATTTTTTATAGAATGTTAGTATGCCTAAATTTAAGATTTCACAAACTTTTAAAAGACACAAAGTATGGAATACCTAAATATAATAGAGAATAGTTTATCTAAAAAGTGTTTATGATCGAATAAAATCTAAAAAGAAAATAGAAAAACAAAAGGGTAAATTAAGTATAGGTACTATATTAAATAAATTATAATTAATAACACAATAAACAATAGTTTTAATACCTAGTTTAAGTGCATATTATTTTAAGAAGGAGTTGATTATAATGAAAGAAAAAACAAAAAAGAAATATAAAATTATAAATGTCCACCCTACATATAATAGCGAAGAAGAAAGGCAAGAATCCTTAAAACAATGTGCATTTGATTTGGCTATAACAGCATCACGACTAAGAGAGCAATACCCTGACCAAAAATTTTAGATTTTAAGTAATGTAGTTTTTGCTACATTACAAGAGATGGACAAGCTATAAAAGAAAATGAGAAAAATAAATATATAAACCATATATAATGACTTTAAAAAATAAAAATTAAATAGGGATAAAATTAATACATAATAAAGATGACATTAATTTTGTTATAGTTAGAAGTATATAAGATTAGTATTTTTAAATGTAGGAGTATTAGTTTAATGATTATAAATCAATACAAAGCATTAAAAAAGAAAATATGTTTATAAATATACTTATAGGAATAGTGTTAATTACTTAATTTGTAGGTTGTTTTAAAATAGGTGACTAATTAAATTAATTATATTTTTGGTATAAAGGAAGAATAAATATTCATTTTAAATAACAATTTGTGATAATATTATTTGGAATTAAAAATATATTACATGGAGATTTGCAAGATTTTGATAAGAAATACAATATTATTTCATCAGAAATGACAGATATAAATAGACTTATTTATAGAAGATATACTTGACTTTACTTTTAAAGACATATCAAAAATAGAGATAGAGATAACATTTAGCGTTAAATTATATGATTTTTAACAAATGATATTAATATAACGGATTTGGAACCTATTATTATATGATGAATTAGCTCATATTTGTTCATAACTTGCTCTGTTTTAGATGGGGTATTATTATATAGAGAAGAACTTAGAGAAACTTGAAAAGATGAAAAATATATTATAATTAGAATAGCCAAAATAGAAGTCTTAATTTAGATACTAATGGAGTAGTGAATATTTAACTAAACTATATTAAAAAATAGTAGGACATTGTACCTAAACTTATTAATAGTTTTAGAAAAAAGATAGTTAGATATCTAGTAATATATAATTGAAGTACCTCCACTTACATATGAAAGATTAGAAGAAATGGTTATTATCTTTACTAAGTGTTGACAGTTTTAAGTTATATTTAGATTTACAAAAATATTGCATTACAATTATATTAAAATGTAATAAAATAAAATTTGTAAAACCAATATATAGTATGTTACAAGATATTGTATCTGTAAATATAACTTTAAATTACGATATAGATTGTAATACTTGGTTTTACTTAAAGTTATATAGTTGTAAAAATTTATCAAATACTACATGGAAAGAAGAATAATAAAGTAAAGAGTTTAATTTAGAAAGTTAGGAGGGTAATTAATGGAAAATAACAAATTTACTAATAAACAAGAACTAGAATATCCTACAGAAGAGGATTTTGTGGATGTTAAAGTATTAAATAACAATACAAGACTTTTAAGCGAGCAAAAGGCTGATATAGCTGATATTGAAGTAAGCTTACAAGGTTTGGCTAAAGAACGAAGTGAATATAGTATTGAAGATAAAGTTAAAAATTTAGAAGATAATATTTCTAAGTTTTATTATGACTTAACACAGATGGTTGTATCGAAACAAATATCTAATATTTCAACTTCTCAAGAAATATTATTAGGTGAAATAACTGGTGAAGGAGAATTAATTCATTGTTATCTAGATTTCCAGGGTATAGGTTCTTCTTCAGTTGACACCCCTACATTTAAGTTTAAAATTGTAGTTGATGGTCAAATTAAAGTATTTCATAATGTTTGTTATTCAGGAAATAATCAATTAACAGATATTGGATTTTTTTCAAAAGTTAATATTTTAAGTTACAGCAGTAATAAAAGACAACCTACATCTACAGATACAGAATTATTTCCAACAAGTTTTTTACCATTTACTAAGCATTTATCAAATGGACAATCTCAAGGAACAAATAAGCTAATAATAGCTCCTAGAAACTATATTATGCATCCTATATCACCACAGGAAAAAAAATTATATGTAAATGGTATTGGTTCAGAAATGTATTGTACTCAAGGTACTCTGGAGTTAAAACCTATTAAATATAAAAATAAAGTACAAATATATTTTACCTTATTAGATAAAGCTTCTCTAAGTAGTATGAATTTAACAGCATATTTTAGCCCCAAAGGAGTGTAATTATGAATGTACTTAATCAATATGAAGAAAATGGATATATTATAACAGAATTTGAAAATGGAACTATTTTGAAAACTATTATTTCAGATGATATTGTAGAAGAACCAGAGCAACCAGAAGAAGAATATATTTCACAAGAAGAAATATATCAATCAAAAGTATTAACTGACTTAGAATATTTAAAATGTTTAGCAGAAATAAATGGAGGAATATA
>CAMMEG010000026.1 GCA_946495765.1 uncultured Eubacteriaceae bacterium | reverse complement strand
GAGTTTCAAGGTGAACTTATAGGACTTATTGATGGGAATATAGTAATAAAGGAAAATAATAAAGAGATTGTATTTGATAGAAAAGATGTAGCTACTTGTCGTTTAGCAGTTATTTTCTAATTGTATAAATATAATTATTAAGGAGGATAATATAATGAATAGCCGTGAACTTATGAAAGCTTTACAGCTAATAGAAAAACAAAGAGGAATAGATAGAGAAGAAATTTTTCAAGCAATAGAAAATTCTTTAATATCTGCTTGTAAAAAAAATTTTGGAACTTCACAAAATATTAAAGTTGATATGAACAGAGAAACAGGTGAGGTTACTGTTTATGCTCAAAAGGAAGTTACAGAAGATGTTTATGATGGGTTTTTAGAAATATCTCTTGAAGAAGCTAAAGAAATAAATCCTAACTATGAATATGGTGATATAGTTGATATTCCAGTAACACCTCGTGATTTTGGACGTATATCTGCTCAGGCTGCTAAACAAGTTGTTGTACAAAAGTTTAGAGAGGCAGAGAGAGAAAAATTATATAATGAATTTGTTGTTAAACAAAATGATATAGATACAGGTATAATAAGAAGAATAGAAAATAAAAATATAGTGGTATCACTTGGTAAGATAGATGCTATTATCCCACCAAAAGAACAAGTCTCAACAGAAGAATATAATGTTCATGATAGACTTAAAGTATATATATTAAATGTTAGAAAAACAACAAAAGGAGCTCAAATAACAGCTTCTAGAACACACTTTGAATTAGTAAAAAGACTTTTTGAACTTGAAGTGCCAGAGGTATATGACGGAACAGTAGAAATAAAAGGATTAGTTAGAGAAGCAGGATCAAGGACTAAAATGGCAGTATTTTCTAAAAATAGTGATGTAGATGCTATTGGTGCTTGTATAGGTAATAATGGTAATAGAGTAGCTGTCATAATAAATGAACTTAGAGGAGAAAAGATAGATATTTTAAATTGGAGTGAAGACCCAAAAGTTTATATAACAGAGGCTTTAAAACCTTGTAAAGTATTAGCTATAGAATTATGTGAAGAAGAAAAATCAGCTAAAGTAGTTGTTCTAGATGACCAACTTTCTCTTGCTATTGGTAAAGAAGGTCAGAATGTTAGATTGGCAGCAAGATTAACTGGCTGGAAAATAGACATTAAAAATGAAACTCAAGCAAAATCTACAAATTTTATAGATTTTGATAATAAAGAAGTATATATTATAGATAAAAATGCAAATAATACAGAAGAAAGTATAGAACTTAATGAAGACAATTCGGATAATATAGAAAATTTAGAAGATATAGAAAATTTAGAAGGATAGGAGGATATATATGATTAAAAAAAAGGTTCCTCTTAGAAAATGTACTGGTTGTCAACAAATGAAAGAAAAAAAAGAACTTATTAGAGTTGTAAGAACAGATGAAAATCAATATTATATAGATTTGACAGGAAAAATGTCAGGACGTGGAGCTTATATATGTAAAAGTATAGAATGCTTTGAAAAGGCTTTTAAATCAAAAGGACTTGAACGTTCTTTTAAAGCTACTATACCAAAAGATATATATGAAAAACTTAAAAGTGAGTTGATTTTAGATGAATAGAAAATTATTATCTATGCTTTCTATATGTCAAAAAGCTGGTAAAATAGCATCAGGTGATTTTGCTGTAGAGAAAGCTTTACAAGAAAGAAATGCCTTATACGTAATAATAGCTAATGATGCATCAGAAAATACTAAAAAAAAATTTGAAAATAAAGCTTTTTATTATAAAGTAGAAAGCGTAATATATGGTGAAAAGGAACAGTTAAGTCATTGTATAGGTAAGTTTAATAGGGCAGTATTTGCTATTTTAGATGAAGGATTTTGTAAAAAAATAAAGCAGTATATAGAAAATGATATTAAATAGGGGTGATTTATTTGGGAAAAATTAGAGTACATGAACTTAGAAAAAAAATAAGTGAAGCAATTAAAAAAGATATAGAAAATAAAGAGCTTATAGAAAAATTATTAGAATTTGGTATAGAAGTAAAAAGTCATTCTAGTAGTATTCAAGAGAAAGATGCTGAACTTATATTAGAATTTTATTTAGAAGAAAGTTCTCCTAAAGAAGAAAAAAAATCAGATGTAGAAATAGCTAGTATTGATAATAAACAAGAAAAATCTAATAAGAAGAATAAAAAATCTAAGCAGAACAAAAAAGAGGATAAAAAAGAAAAAGAGGATATGATAAACGAAAGTATACAAAGTGAAGATGATGATATAAAAATAATACAAATAGAAAAAACTATAACAGTAAAAGAATTGGCAGAAAAATTAGATACAACAAGTTCTGATATTGTTATGCGCCTTATGAAAAGAGGTGTAATGGCAAATTTAAATCAAGAAATAGACTTTGAACTTGCATCTTCTATATGTGAAGAATTTGACGTTTTAACAGAAGAAGCTGAAGAGATAGATATTTTGGAAGAAACATTTAAAGAAGAAGACGATGATGAAAATCTTAGTGAAAGGCCACCAGTTGTTGTTGTTATGGGACACGTAGACCATGGTAAAACTTCTCTTCTAGACTCTATTAGAAAAAGTCGTGTAACAGAAAAAGAAGCAGGTGGTATAACTCAACATATAGGTGCATATACAGTATCTATTGATAATAAACCTATTACATTTTTAGATACACCAGGACATGAAGCTTTTACTGCTATGCGTATGAGAGGAGCTAGTGTAACAGATATTGCCATTCTTGTTGTTGCAGCAGATGACGGTGTTATGCCACAAACAGTAGAAGCTATAAATCACGCAAAAGCAGCTGGTGTAGAAATAATTGTAGCTATAAATAAAATAGATAAAGAAAGTGCTAATCCAGATAGAGTTAAACAAGAGCTTACAGAATATGGACTTCTTGCAGAAGATTGGGGTGGAGATACTATATGTGTGCCAGTTTCTGCTGTTAGTAAAGAAGGTATTGATAACCTTTTAGAGATGATTATCCTTGTAGCAGAAATGAAAGAACTTAGAGCTAATCATCATAAGAAAGCTAGAGGTACTGTAATAGAAGCTAAATTAGATAAAGGAAGAGGTTCTGTTGCTACAGTATTAGTACAAAGTGGTACGTTAAAAGTAGGTGACCCGGTTGTAGCTGGTTCTACTTATGGTAAAATAAGAGCTATGATGAATGATAAGGGGCAAAAAGTAAAATTTGCAGGACCTTCTATACCAGTTGAAATATTAGGTCTTAGCGAAGTACCATCAGCAGGAGATAGTTTTTATGTAGCTAAAAGTGATAAACAAGCAAGACAAGTTGCTGAGGCTGTTATAGCTAAAGATAGAGTAGATATGATTAAATCTACACCACAAAAAGTATCCTTAGATGATTTATTTACACAAATACAATCTGGTAATATGAAAGAACTCAATATTGTTATTAAAGCCGATGTACAAGGGTCTGTTGAAGCGGTACGTTCAAGTCTTGAAAAGCTATCTAATGAAGAAGTAAGAATAAGAACTATTCACGGTGGTGTTGGTGCTATTACAGAATCTGATGTTATGCTTGCTAGTGCTTCTAATGCTATTATTATAGGATTTAATGTAAGACCTGAAAATACTGCTAAATCAGTAGCAGAAGACCAAAAAGTAGATGTTAGATTATATCGTGTAATATATAATGCAATAGAAGATATAAACTCAGCTATGAAAGGTATGTTAGACCCGGTTTATGAAGAAAAAGTTATAGGTCACGCAGAAATTAGACAAATATTTAAAGCATCAGGTGTTGGTACTATTGGTGGTTCTTATGTAACAGATGGTAAAATTATTAGAAACTCTCAAGTTAGAATAATAAGAAATGGTATAGTTGTATATGAGGGAGAACTTGCAGCCCTTAGAAGATTTAAAGATGATGTAAAAGAAGTAAATTCAGGATATGAATGTGGACTTTTATTTAATAAATTTAATGATATAAAAGAAGGGGATCAAGTAGAAGCATTTATTATGGAACAAATCCCTCAATAAAGGAATGATTTTATGAAAAATAATACAAGAATGATAAGAATAAATGATGAAATAAAAAGAGAATTATCTGAAATAATTAGAACAGAACTTAAAGACCCTCGTATTGGTGTTATGACAAGTGTTTTAAAAGTAGAAACAACTAATGATTTAAAATACTGTAAAGTTTATATTAGTGTTTTAGGTGATGAACACCAAAAAGAGGAAGTTATTAAAGGGCTTAAAAATGCTAGCGGATTTATTAGAAAACAGGTAGCTATGAGAATTAATTTGAGAAATACACCTGAATTTAAGTTTGAACTTGATGATTCTCTTGAATATAGTATAAGAATATCAAAATTAATAGACGAGGTAAATAAAGGTGAATAATATTTATATAGATATAGAACCATTTATTAAACAAATAGAAATTAGTAAAAATATAGCAATAGCTGGACATATAGCTCCAGATGGAGATGCAATATCTGCCTCTTTAAGTCTTGCTATGACTTTAAAAAAAATGGGTAAAAACCCTGTTATATTATTAGAAAACTATGTAGACACGTACAATTATTTAAAAGGACACGATATGGTGTTTAAAGGTGATTATGACACTTTAAATATAGATTTATTTATTAGTGTAGACTGTGGTGATATAGAAAGGTTAGGAAAGGCAAAATCTATTTTTGAAAATACTAAAAATACAGTTAATATAGACCATCATATAAGTAATAATAACTTTGGAAAATTAAATATAGTAAATCCAAAAGCTTCTTCTACTTCAGAGATTATATTTGAAATAGTAAATCATATAGGTATAATAGATTTAGACATAGCTACTGCTCTTTATACAGGAATAGTTTTTGATACTAGTGGATTTAAACATAAATCAACTAGTAAAAGAACTCATCAAATAGCTAGTGAACTTATAGAAATAGGTGTAGATAACTCTATGATACATACCCAATTGTTATATACACATACATTAGCTAATAGTCGACTTTTAGCTAAAACTATTCAAAATATATATATTGAAAATGATATAGTTATCTCTACTCTTACTAGAAATGAAATAGTAGAAGAATGTAAAGCTTCGTATGAAGATTTAGAAGGTATATCGGGATATTTATTAGACATAAAAGGTATAAATATTGTAGTATTTTTATATGAAAAAAGAGATGGGTCTATAAAAGCAGGTTTTAGGTCTAAAGATATTGATGTAAATAAAATAGCAAGTAGTTTTGGTGGTGGTGGACATATTTTAGCTAGTGGTGCTACTATTACCGATATGACATTAGAACAAGCTAAAGAAATTATTTTAGAAAAAATTAAAAATGTATAATTTATAAAGAAAGATGATAAGTATGGAAAATATATCTGGTGTTATAAATGTATATAAAGAAAAAGGCTTTACTTCTCACGATGTTGTAAATATTGTGAGAAAAAAGCTTGGTAGAATAAAAACAGGACATACAGGTACATTAGACCCGGATGCTATGGGAGTTTTGCCTATATGTATAGGAAAAGCAACTAAGTTATCAGAATATATAGCATCTTCTATAAAAGAATATAAAGCCATTGTAACACTTGGCAAAACAACTACTACACAAGATAGTTCTGGAGATATTATAGAAGAAAAACCTGTTAATTGTAGTAGGGAAGATATAAAAAATATAGTATATAGATTTAAAGGAGAAATGATGCAAACTCCTCCTATGTATTCTGCTATAAAAGTAAATGGAAAAAAGCTATATGAATTAGCTAGAGAAGGTAAAGAAATAGAACGAAAACAAAGAAAAATAACTATACATAATATAGAAATAAATAAATTTATAGATAATAAAAACTTTGAAATTACAGTTTTATGTTCTAAAGGGACTTATATAAGAACTTTATGCAATGATATAGGGGAGGCTCTTGGATGTGGAGCACATATGAGCTATCTTTTAAGAACAAGAACAGGTAATTTTTATATAGATAATGCTATAAAACTTGAAGATATAGATAGAGTATTACAAAATAATGATGTAAAGGATCTAATAATACCTATGGAACAGGTTTTACTAGATTATAATAAATTTATTGTTACAAAAAATGGTAATAAGTTTTTATATAATGGTAATAAAATAAGTTTTAACTATATAAAAAATAAAAAAGATTTGAAAAAAGATGAAAAAATAATTATATATGATGAAGATAACAATCTTATTGGTATATATGTTGTTTTAATAGACTGTATAAGACCTTTAACTATACTATTATAGAGGTGAAATATGAACATATTAGATAATTTTAATATTTTTGAACAAGGTGACAAAAAAGAAACAGTTGTTACTATAGGCAATTTTGATGGAATACATATAGGGCATAAAAAACTTATTACTATTACTGAAAAATATGCTTTAGATAAAAATTTAAAATCTGTTGTTATAACTTTTAACCCTCATCCGTTAGAAATTGTAAAAAATAAAAGTCCATTTTTTTACATTTTTTCTGAAGAAGAAAAAGATATGGAGATAAAAAAGGAAAATATAGACTATTTTATAAAATATCCTTTTACTAAAGATTTTTCTAATGTTAGCCCTGAAGATTTTGTAAATATTTTAATAGAAAAGTTAAATTGTAAAATCCTTATTGTTGGAGAAGATTATTGTTTTGGTAGAAATAGAACAGGTAATGTTAATGTTCTTAAAAAAATATGTAAAGAAAAAGGTATAAAAGTTATAAAAATTTCTAATATTGTTGTAGATGGTGAAAGAGTAAGTAGCTCTATTATTAGAGAATGTTTAAATAATAGAAATATTAAAAAGGCAAACCTATTACTTAATAAACCTTATTACATTTTTGGTAAAGTTGTAGAGGGAAATAAATTAGGAAGAACTATTGGATTTCCAACTGCTAATATTATACCTCCTAAAAATAAACTTTTACCACCTGATGGTGTATATATAACAAAAACTAGATATAACAATAGAATATACGATAGTATTACTAATATTGGTAAAAATCCTACAGTAAATAATACTGATAGAACAATAGAAACGTATATATTTGATTTTAACCAAAATTTATATAATCAAAATATTCAAGTATACTTTTATGATTGGATAAGAGGTGTCAAAAAATTTAGTAGTATAAAGGAGCTTAAAGAACAAATAAGTAAAGATATAAGTGTTGCATTTAGGTTTTTTAAAACTAAATAATATTATAATACATTATATATAATAAAATATACTGAAAAATATAATAATAAAAATTATGAAATAAAAATAAAAAGTATTATATAAATAGTGCTATAATAGCTCAGATAAATGATTTACAAAGGATTTAATTTTTAAATTTAATAACTGTATACCATATAATAGAAATGAAAGATATAAATTATCAAAAATATATTTGGTAAGGTATTAAAAAGCTATATTGAATCATTATTTAACTTTAATTATGGTTATAATATTAGTGTAGAAGATAATTTTTATTCTAATATTATATATTTCATGTTGTGGTTAATATAAAGATAGGAAATGATGTTTTAATTATATGTAATGTTGGTATTTATTTACAAGATATACCTTTGATAGTGAATAAAGAAAAGTAAGTTATTAACGTTTGATTCTGATTATACTAGGAGATAATGTATGAATATGTGGGTCTATTACTATTAAATGTGTAGTTAGTATAGTTAAAATACAGCAATAGAAGCTTAGTATTATAGTTACAAGTGATATACTAGAAAATGTATTTTCAGTAGAAGTTGTTTGTAAAGTTATTAGACAAATTATAAAAGAAAATAAACTTAATTTACCTTATAAATAGATTTATATTATACATATGATAGTTATTTTATACAATACATATTTAAATTAATATTAATCTTATTTATTATAATTTATCAAGAGGTTGTTTAGGAATTAATCCTTGCGCTCTTGATAAGTTATATTTCTTGAAATATAAAATTAATTATTAACTAATAAAAATTATAAATATTATAAAGTACTATATATTTTAAATGTACAGGTGATATATAGATTCAAACAAAGAGTATTTATAATTTATTATAAAGGAAAAATTATTGGTTGATATGATGAAAATAAAACCAATAAAATAATCAATATTATATATGAAATAGTATATTATTAATTTTCTTGATGAATATTTAAAAGGAGTATTATTGATTGATGAAATTAATAATAAGGAATTTTTTATAGGATTATTTGACGCAATGTATAATCAATTGCTAGAACCAAAGTCTAAAAAGAAAAATATGTAGATAAAAATATTATAATTATTAATTTAACATCTAATATTTTTATATTTATTTAATTATTTAAAAAAAGTGCTTGACATATTATTGATATATTGATATAATATGACTTGTTGTTAGGTGTGGGAGCATAGCTCAGCTGGGAGAGCACTTGCCTTACAAGCAAGGGGTCACAGGTTCGAGCCCTGTTGTTCCCACTATACTTTAATGACAATATTATGGGAGCATAGCTCAGCTGGGAGAGCACCTGCCTTACAAGCAGGGGGTCACAGGTTCGAGCCCTGTTGTTCCCACTTTTATAAAAACCTTCTCTTTTTACTTTTATAGAAGTATGATGTATTTTATATCTACTTCTAAAATTTGGCGGAATAGCTCAGTTGGCTAGAGCACACGGTTCATACCCGTGGTGTCGGGGGTTCAAATCCCTCTTCCGCTATTGGGTTAGCTAGGGTTACCTAGCTTTTTTTGTATATGATAAATAATAAATTTTATTACTTATATTATACAACTTGAAAATTTAAAGTTTTTATGTTAAAATAATTTGATAAAACTATATTAGAGAGTAGGAAGAAATTGTGAATAAACGAGAAGATGTGAGAAATATTGCTATTATAGCACATGTAGACCACGGTAAAACTACACTTGTTGATGAACTTTTAAAACAAAGTGGTACATTTAGGTCTAATCAAGTAATTAGAGAGAGAGTAATGGATTCTGGTGATATAGAGAGGGAAAGAGGTATTACTATACTTTCTAAAAATACATCCGTATATTATGAAGATAAGAAAATAAATATTGTTGATACACCAGGACATGCAGACTTTGGTGGTGAAGTAGAACGTGTTTTAAAAATGGTAGATGGTGTTGTTTTAGTAGTAGATGCTTATGAAGGAGCTATGCCTCAAACAAAATTTGTTTTAAAAAATGCTTTGTCTTTAAAACTACCAGTTATTGTTTGTGTAAATAAAATAGACAAGCCAGAGGCAAGGCCAGATGAGGTTGTAGATGAGATATTAGAACTTTTTATAGAGCTTGACGCAACAGATGAACAGCTTGATGCTCCTTTTGTCTTTGCATCAGCAAAGGCTGGTAAGGCATCTATGGAAGCGGACAAAGCCATGGAAGCAGAAGATATGAAATGCCTTTTTGACACAATTATAGATTATATACCAGCTCCAGAGGGAGATATGGAAGCAGGGGTACAAATGCTTGTTACTACTATTGATTATAATGAATATGTAGGTAGAATAGGTATTGGTAAAGTTGAAAATGGTACTATAAGAGTAAATCAAGAGGCTTGTGTGGTAAATTTTAATGACCCAGATAAAAATTATAAAGTAAGAGTAAATAAACTTTATGAATATGAAGGGCTTGAAAGAGTAGAGGTAAAATCAGCTACAGTTGGGTCTATTGTAGCAGTTAGTGGTATACCAGATATACAAATAGGTGATACTATTGCTTGTATAGAAAATCCACAGCCTATTGAGGTTAATAAAATATCAGAACCTACAATTGCTATGACTTTTTCTGTAAATGATAGCCCTTTTGCAGGACTTGAGGGGAAATTTGTTACAAGTAGACATTTAAGAGATAGGTTACAAAAAGAGCTTAATACAGACGTAAGCCTTAGAGTAGAAGAAACAGATAGTGCAGATTCATTTAAAGTTAGTGGACGTGGTGAATTACATTTATCTATATTAATAGAAACTATGCGTAGAGAGGGATATGAGTTCCAAGTTTCTCGTCCAGAGGTATTATTTAAAGACATTGACGGCAAACGTTATGAACCTATGGAAATAGCTACAATAGATGTACCAGAAGAATTTGTAGGAAATGTTATAGAAAAGTTAGGCACTAGAAAAGGTGAAATGACAAATATGGTACCATCTAAAGGTGGGTATACAAGATTAGAGTTTAATATACCAGCTAGAGGTCTTATAGGTTATAGGAGTGAGTTTTTAACTGATACTAAAGGTAATGGTATAATAAATACTATATTTAATGATTATGAACCTTATAAAGGTGAAATAGTAAGCCGTCCTCAAGGTTCATTAGTTGCCTTTGAATCTGGTGAAGCAGTAACTTATGGTCTTTATAATGCACAAGAGCGTGGAGATTTATTTATAGGCCCAGCTACAAAGGTTTATTCTGGAATGGTTGTTGGTAGAAATTCTAGAAGTGGAGATATGGAGGTAAACGTTTGTAAAAGAAAACAACTTACTAATACGCGTTCCTCTGGTGCAGATGATGCTTTAAAATTAACTCCACCTATAAATATGAGTTTAGAAAAATGTATTGAGTTTATTACAGATGACGAACTTGTAGAGGTTACCCCAGAAAATCTTAGGATAAGAAAAAAAATATTAGATTCTAATCTTAGAAAAAAAGCTAATAAAAATTAATTTTATATTATAAAAATAAACTTATATAAATTAAAGTACAATTATAAAAAAGTAAGGTTAAATTTAACCTTACTTTTTTATATGAAAAATTATTTTGTACACTCATTTAAAAGTGTTTTTAAATCATTTTCATTAAAATTATAATCTTTATTACAAAAATGACAATGTAATGTGGCTTTTTTGTCTTCTTTTATTATAGTTTCTAATTCATTTTTACCAATACTTATTAAAGCCTTTTCTACACGTTCTCTAGAACAGTTACAATAAAATTTTACAGGTATTTTATCAAGGATATTAACATCAAAATCACCCAAAAGAATATTTAATATATCTTCTATTGTGTTACCTTCTTCTAAAAGAGTAGTAAAAGGTTTTATAGTTGATAATTTATTTTCTAAACTATTTATTATACCTTCATCAGCATCAGGCATAACTTGTATTATAAAACCACCAGCTTGTTTTATAGAATAATCTCTATCTACTAAAACACCAAGACTAACAGCAGAAGGAGTTTGTTCAGATTTTGCAAAATAATAAGTTAAATCTTCTGCTATTTCTCCAGATACAAGAGGAATTTGTCCAACATAAGGTTCTTTAAGTCCCATATCTTTTATAACAGTAAGGCTACCTTCGCCTAAGGCACTTTGTACATCTAGTTTACCATTAGGTTTTAGAGGTATATCTACGATAGGGTTTAAAGGATATCCTTTAACTCTTGCTTTATTATCTCCGGTAACGACTAATCCTTTACCTGGACCATTACCATTTATTTTTATAGTAACAAGGTCATCATTAGATTTTAACATACTACCCATAATAGATACAGCTGTTAATGCTCTACCTAATGCAGCAGAAATAACAGGTGAAGTTTTATGATTTAAAAATGCTTGTTGTACAGTTTCTTTTGTGTTGGCTATAAATACTCTAACACTACCTTCTCCAGCAGTTGCTCTTAAAATATAATCCATTTTTATCTCCTTTTATGATTGAAATTTATTATTTACAATTAAGTTATTGTTTTATTATTCAAAATAAAAATTATAAACTCACTTTTGTTTTAATTTTTATTACAGAAAAATAAATATAAATAGCTATTTTTTGATATAAAGTATTAAAAAATTGGTTTTCCATTTTCTCGAACTACAAAAAATACTCTTTGGCTATCTTTTTTTGGTTTATTAAAAGTGAGTTCATCATAAATACCTAAAAGTTCAAGACCAGATTTTTTTATGAGTTCTTTTATTTTTTCTATTGAATATGCCTTTTCATAGTGTATTTCTTCAAACCTATGGTAAAGATTTGTTTTTTTATCTTTTATAAAAAAATTTGTATAAAACTCATTTATCATTTCATCAATATCAAAGTAATTTTCTAATGTATATGCAGAATTTTCTGTTGTTTGAGAAAAAGTATTATTAGCTAAAATATTTTCAAATTTATAGATTGTATTTATATCAAAGATGAAAAGTCCCTTTGGGTCTAAGTAATTGTTTACTAATTTAAAAACTTGTAATAGTTCATCTTCTTCTAATATATAATTTATACTATCACATATACTTAAAATACAATCTACTGTACCATATAACTCAAATTCTCTCATATCTTGTTCTAAATAAAGAATATTAAGATTTTCTTTAATAGATTTTTCTCTAGCTTTTGAAAGCATTTGAAAAGAAGAATCTATGCCTATTAGTTCATATCCATTTTTTGATAAAGGTATAGTAACATTGCCTGTTCCACAGCCAAGGTCAGCTATTAATTTTGGTTTTAATCCAAATTTTTCCCAAATTTTTTTTATATATATAATCCATTCTTTATATGGTATATCTTCCATAAAAATATCATATACTTCTGCAAAGTTTTCATAAATAGACATATTTTTATCTCCTTAAAGTAATGTTTGCTAGTTATATTATATATTTATATACTGTATTTTTCAAGGATACTTTATAAAAATTTGATTTATAATTTTAAAAACAAGGTTAATATTAAAAATTTTAACAAAAATAAAAAATATATTTTATTTTTCAAATATTACTTTATCCATTTTTATAGTTTTTAGAATTTCTATATCTTTAATATTGCTTACAGGGATTTTTAATGGATTTTTTGATAAAATTACAAAGTTTGCCTGTTTTCCTTTTTTTATAGAGCCTTTAATTTCTTCTTCGAAATATTGATAAGCTACATTTATAGTAACTGCTTTGATAGCATCGATAGGCTTTATTATTTCATCTTTGCCAATAGACTTACCAGTTTTTGTAATACGATTTGTAGCACACCATATAGTTTCTATCATATTAGGCATTATTACAGGAGCATCTTGGTGTAGAGTATAAACTATATCAAGATTTTTAGATGAGTTTAAAGGACTTATATTATATGCTCTTTCTCCTAAATTTTTAATATGCGTATCTCCCCAATAAAAAGTATGGGCTACAAAATATGAAGGAATAATATTTAATTCTTTTACTATAGACAACAAATCTTTTCTAAGTAGTTGTGCATGTATCATAACTGGTCTAATATTATTGTTTATATTAGTTTCATGTTTTGCCTTTTTATAGCACCTTATAAATTGTTCACAAGCTGCATCTCCATTACAATGTACTAATATTTGTACATTTTCACTAATAGCCTTTTTAAAAAAGTTTATTACCTCATTATCTTCATATATAGGATACCCTTTGTATTTAGTTTCATTTTCATAAGGTTTAGTAAGCCATGCTGTTTTACCTTGTGGACTACCATCTAAAAATGCTTTATACCCTAAAAGTTTAAAACTATTATTATATTTTTTAAAATAGCTTATATTTTCTTTTAATAAATCAGGACAGTTTTTTATATCTACATATCCTATTATATCTAATATATTATCTCTACATTTTAACATATTAAGTTCTTTTTTAGTTAAAAGTCCTTCTTGTGCAGTAGTAATACCATAGCTTGCGTATATATTTTGAGCCTTATTTACCATTTTTTTTATTTTATTTTGGTCTGGATTATATATAGAAGCAGATTTTGATATGAAGCTATTTTCTTCTAAATATCCATTTGGCTCATTACTACCAGTTATTCTTCCTATTTTTCCACCAATATCATCTTTAGTATTTTCATCTATATTAAATATATCAAGTCCTTTTTGATTTACAACTCCCATATGTCCAGAGGTATGGGTTAATAAAATAGGATTTTCTATTTGAATACTATCTAGTACAAATTTATCTGGATGACATTTTTCTTTTAAATTATTGTGGTCATAACCGAATCCTATAATCCACTCGTTTTTAGATACATTATTATCTTTTACAAATTTTAAAATAATATCTTTTATATCATTGAAACTTTTAGCATCTTGTAATTTTGCAAAACTTGTTGTTAAAGCAAGTCCAGATATGTGACTGTGGGAGTCTAAGAAGGCAGGAAGCATAGTATTTCCTTTTAAATCTATTAATTTAGCATCTTTAGATTTTTGTTTAAGATTATCAATACTATCTAAATCCTTTATTATACCATCTTCTACTAATATTGCATCAACATAAAGATTATCTTCTAAAGTTATTATATCTCCACCAAAGTATATAGTTTTATTCATGAAATACCTCCAAATATATATAACTTTATTGTAATATTTACAACGAAGTTATATATTTAATTTAATTTATTTTATATCTTTTAATTTTTGTACTTATATAATTATTTATACTTATAAAGTTTTATATAATAATGGTTTTAAAATAGTTTTATTACATTTGACAAAGAATAGTATTAATAATATAATAAAAAAGGCTATTAAATTTTTAAAAATTAGAAAGGTATAATATGAGTAATATAATAAATGGAATGGAAATAGCTAAAAGTATTAAAGACCAGCTTAAATTAGACATAGAAAAAATAAAAAATAAAAAACCTTGTCTTGCTGTTATAATAGTAGGTGATGATGAAGCTAGTCATATTTATGTAAAAAATAAAAATAAGGCTTGTGATTATGTTGGTATAAAATCAGATACATACTTTTTAAATTCTAATATTTCTGAAACAAAATTAATACAATTAATAGAGAAATTAAATAATGATGAAGAGATAAATGGTATTTTAGTACAATTGCCTTTACCAAGCCATATAAATGAAAAAAATATACTTTTAAAAATAAACCCTTTAAAAGACGTTGATGGTTTTCATCCTTATAATATAGGTATGTTATCTACTAATAGTGCTAAATTAAAATCTTGTACACCATCTGGTTGTATGGAACTTTTAAAAAGATATAATGTAGATATAAAGGGCAAAAATGCACTTGTAATAGGAAGAAGTAACATTGTAGGTAAACCTATTTCTATGATGCTTTTAAATGAAGACGCAACAGTTACAATAGCCCATTCTAAAACAGAAAATTTAGAATATTTGACAAAAAATGCAGATATTATTATTGTATCAATAGGGATTGCTAATTTTTTAAAGCCACATATGATAAAAGATGGAGTTGTTCTTATAGATGTTGGTATTAATAGATTAAAAAATGGTAACTTATGTGGTGATATAGACTTTGAATGTAAAGAAAAGGCAAGTCTTATAACACCTGTGCCTGGTGGTGTTGGACCTATGACTATTACAATGCTTATGAAAAATTGTTTAATTGCTTATAAAATACAAAATAACATAAATATAGAGGAGGATTAATTTGGATAATAGAGTAAAAATAGCTTTTGTTTCTTTAGGTTGCGATAAAAATCTTATGGATAGCGAAATAATGCTTGGACTTATAAAAGAAGAAGGATATATTGTAACAGAACAAGAAGAAAAAGCGGATATAATAATAATTAATAGTTGTGGATTTAAAATTGATGCAAGTGAAGAAGGTATAGAGAATATACTTAGAGTAGCAGATTATAAACAAACAGGAAATTGTAAAGGAATAATCGTTTCAGGATGTATGGCTCAAAGATATAAAGAAGAAATATTTGAGTCTTTACCAGAAGTAGATGCAGTAGTAGGTACTGGAGATTTTGAAAGTATTGGTAATGTTATAAAAGAAATATTAAATGGACATAAACAAGTAAAGCTTATTACAGATAATAACAAGCCTTTAGATGAAAAAAATTCATTAAAAAGAATTATTACAACAACTGGAGGATTTGCTTATCTTAAAATTGCAGAAGGTTGTGATAAAAGATGTACTTATTGTACAATACCATCTATAAGAGGTAAATTTAGAAGCCGTAGTATGGAAAGCCTTGTAGAAGAGGCTAAATTTTTAGCTAGTCAAGATATTAGAGAAATTATATTAGTGGCTCAAGATTCATCTCTTTATGGTACAGATTTATATGGTGAAAAAAAATTGCCAGAGCTTTTAAGAAAATTATCAGAAATAGATGATATAAAATGGATTAGAATTTTATATTGTTATCCAGAGCATATAGACGATGAACTCATAGAAGAAATGGCAAATAATGATAAAGTTTGTAAATATATAGATATGCCTATACAACATGCAGATGATAAAATACTAAAGCTTATGGGAAGAAGAAGTACAAGAGATAAATTAGAAAAAACTATTAATAAGTTAAGAGATAAAATGCCTAATATATGTATAAGAACTACTTTTATTGTTGGATTTCCTAATGAAACAGAAGAAGCTTTTAATAATCTTTGTGATTTTACGCAAAAAATGAAATTTGATAGACTTGGAATATTTACATATTCTAGAGAAGAAGGAACACCAGCCTATAATATGGATAATCAAATAGCTGAAGACATAAAAGAAAAAAGAAAAGAAAAACTTATGTTGCTTCAAAAAGATATATCATCAGATATATGTAAAGGTTTTATAGGACAAACTCTAGAGGTTATAGTAGAAGGTAAGTTAGAAGGAGAAGACAATGTATATTGTGGTAGAAGTTATAGGGATTGTTATGAAATAGATGGATTTGTTTTTTTCAAAGTATCAGAAGATATGGAACTTATAGCAGGAGACTTTTATAATATAAAAATTACTGATGCATATGATTATGACCTTATAGGTGAGATACAAATATAATTTTAGGGAGGTAATTTTATGAATTTACCTAATAAACTAACTATTTTTAGAATAATATTAATACCCATTTTATTACTATTTATATTATTTGATTTTATACCATTAGATATACAAATAAGACGTTATATAGCTACTGTTATATTTATAATAGCATCAGCAACAGATGCTTTAGATGGATATATAGCTAGAAAATATAATTTGGTGACTAATTTTGGAAAATTTATGGATCCACTTGCTGATAAACTTTTAGTTACATCTACAATGATAGCTTTAATACCTATGAAAGATTCTGTAGTTCCTTTAAAGGAATGGGTTGTTATATTAATTATAGCTAGAGAATTTTTTATGACAGGGTTTAGAACTATAGCTATTGAAAAAAACGTATTAATAGCAGCAGGAAATTCAGGAAAATTAAAGACTATTTTTCAAATGTTTATGATAATATTTTTATTATTAAATATAAATAATAAAGTATTTATAAATTTCACTTATTTTCTAGTAATAATTTCTGTATTTTTAACAATATATTCTTTAATAGAATATGTAATAAAAAATAAAAATGTTTTAAAGTATTAATATTTTATAAAAAGATAAGGAGAAAATAAGAACTACATGAATTTTTTCAACAGACTATGTTTAAAAAATATTTTTAATAGGACGTATTTAAAATTAGCCTTAATATCCATAGGATTTGCGGTTATATTTTGTTTTATTTGTAATATAATGATAGAATCCATATTAAATACTAATATGAAGCTTGTATGTGATGTATATTATGAACAAATATCTTCAAAAGTAAAAAGCGATATTTCTTTATTAAAGTCTGCAAATGAGTATTTGGCAAATAATGAAATTGTTGTTGAATACTTAAGAGAAAAAAATAAAGATCAAAGGAATATTAAGAGAGAAAGAGAAAAAGTTCTAAATGAAGTTAGAGATATAGAAAAAATTCTTAGTACTATAAGCTTTATAGATTCTATTAATATTATAGATATAGAAAATAAATATTTATTTTCTAAAGGTATAGAAAAAGAAAACTTTGATATAACTACAAGACCTTGGTATGATGAGATATCTTTTAATGCACATGTTACAGAATCTCAAATTACATCTAAACACATAGATTATAATACTGGTAAAGAAACAATATCAATAGTATCACTTATTTATGATAATAATGATGCTTCAAAATATTATTCTCCAATAGGTGCTGCTATTTTAGATATTTATATTGCTGATTTATTAAATTACATAAATAGTTCTTTTTATACAGGTGTTTTAAAAACAGAAATATATAATAAGAATGATTATTTACAAACTTTAAGTTATAGTAAAGATTATAATATTTACGCAAATAAAGAATTATTAAATAACAAAGAATACTTAGTTTTTAAATTTGATAAATCCTCATTAATTAATGGGTCTATTGCAAATTCTTCTTTACAAAAAATGAAATATGTACTTTGGATTGTTGGTATTGCAATATCTATTTTATTATTTATTACTATTAGGTTATGTTTTAGTTCAGCATTAATGTCTATTAATAAGTTAAAGTCTATTTTGTACAAATTGAATAATAATAGTTATTTTGTAGACAATAAAAATGAATTTAGACAGTTAGAAATATTAGCTGATACACTTAATAAATCATTTGATGAAAAAATACAGGAACTAATATATTATGATAGGCTAACAGGTTTGCCTAATAGAAAAATGTTAGAAAATATTTGTCAACAATTAATAGAAAAAAATCAACCCTTTGCACTTATTTTTATAGACCTTAATAAATTTAAGTATATTAATGATGTATTTGGACATACAGTTGGAGATGAATATTTAATAAAATTTAGCTCTATTGTAAGTGATTTAATAAAAGAAAAAGCAGTATTTACTAGATATTCAGGAGATGAATTTATACTTGTATATAAAAATTATATAGATAATAATGAGCTTTTAGAATTTTACAATAGTACTTTAATAAATATGTTTTTAAAGCCTATTAAAATCAATCAAGAGATTACAACAGAAATAGGATTTTCAGCAGGTGTAGCTACATATCCTAAAGATGGTAAAAGTTTTGAAGAATTAATAAGCAAAAGTGATTTTATGATGTATGTTAATAAGAAAAACTCTGTAAACAGAAAAATTACATTTTTTGATGAGGAAATGTATAGTAACCTTTTATATAGTGAAAAAATAAAAACTGAATTAAAATCTGCTTTAAAGCGTAATGAGTTTTATCTAAATTATCAACCTATTATAGATGGAGATTATAATATATTAAAAGCAGAAGTTTTACTTCGTTGGAATAATAACTTAGGAATTATACCTACAGATAAATTTATTACATATTTAGAAGAAACAAGGCAAATTATACAAGTAGGTTATTGGATTTTAGAAAAAGTTTGTGAAAGTATTTCTGATTTTAAGTATAAAGACAATTTTGTACAAATGAGTATAAATATTTCTCCTTTGCAATTAATGTTAAAAGATTTTATCCCTAATATAAAAGCTATAATAGAAAAGTATAATGTAGATTATAAATGTTTATGTTTTGAAATAACAGAGGGTGTATTATTAGACAATAAAGAAATAGTTTTTGATAATATTAAATCTCTTAAAGAATTAGGAATAAAAATTGCATTAGATGATTTTGGAACAGGTTATTCTTCATTTAATTATTTAAGAAATTATAAGTTAGACATATTAAAAATAGATAAAAGTTTTTTAAAAACAAATGATAAACTTGATTTTGATATTATTAATCAAATAAAAGAGTTGGCACATTTATTAGATATGGAAGTTGTAATGGAAGGTGTAGAAACAGAAGAACAATTTAATATAATGAAAGATATGAACATAGATTATTTACAAGGCTATTAT
>CAMMEG010000025.1 GCA_946495765.1 uncultured Eubacteriaceae bacterium | reverse complement strand
TATTAGCATTTTCTATAATTTTATCTATTATATTTTTATCTGTTATGTTAGTAACTTTTTTAATAGTTTCTTCTAATCCTAATTCTTTAATATAGTTTTGGAGCTCTACACTTTGTGCATCATTTTCATCAAAGTAATGTAATGCTGCTGAAACCCCAACTAATAAATTATCTACTTTAATATTATATGAAATAGCTGTATTTATTGGCTTTATAAGTCTATCTTTATCACTTAGTTTTCTTAAAGGCTCTCTTCCAACCCTAACTAAATCATCTTGTAAATATCTATTTTTAAATCTATTTATAATTTTTTCTATATATTTTAAATGTTCATCAAAATCTAATTTATATTTTTCACAAACAGCTTTTCCACTTTCTTTCATAGCATTTCTAACAACTTGTTGAACTTTTTCATCTGAAATACTTTCATCAATTGTTTTATATCCTTTTATATTTCCTAAATAAGCTGTTATTGCGTGTCCTGTATTTAGTGTAAAGAGTTTTCTTTCTAAAAATGCTTGTAAATTTTCTACAAGGTTCATTCCTTCTATATTAGGAATTTCATTTTTAAACCTACTCTTTTCTACATTCCATTCAAAGAATTCTTCAACTGTAACATCAAGTATATTACTATTTTTTATAGGAGGTACGATTCTATCTACTGAACTATTTGGAAAAGAAACAAACTTTTCTATATATTCTTTAGTTTCATCATCAGATAACTTTAATATTTCTTCTTTAAGTACATCTGTTGCTCCTATCATATTTTCACAGGCTATAATATTTAAAAATGTGTTTATATTATTTTCTTTTTTAAATACTATACCTTTTAAAATACTGCTAGCTATTTTAGATAAAACACTTGGTCCAACAGCAGTTGTTATTATCTCTGCCTGACTAATATACTCTTTTAAATTTTCATCTAAAGTATTTATTGCATCTATATTATCTACACACTCTTCATAACAATTGTTATCTTTTATAAAAATTTTGTATTTTTTTTCTTTATTAATCTCATTTAAAATTTCTTCATTTATATCTACAAAAGTAACATGATATCCAGATTTATGTAAAAGATAACCAATAAATCCACGTCCTATATTACCTGCACCAAATTGAATTGCTTTTTTCATTTTATCAACTCCATATCCTATTTAAAAGTATCTACAAAAACTTCTTTATTTTCTTCATTTTTTAATCTTTCTGTTAATTCATCATCTAACAAAATAGCAATTTTAGATAATATATCTAAATGTTCATCTCCAACACCACATATTCCTATAACTATATAGGCTTTTTCACCATCAAAATCTACACCTTCTGGAAACTGTAAAACTACAATAGCAGATTCTTTTACATATTTTTTACCCTCATTTGTTCCGTGAGGAATAGCAACTCCCATTCCCATAAAAGTAGTCATTAATCTTTCTCTTTCTATCATAGCATCTATATATTCTTTTTCTACATATCCACTTTCAAAAAGTTTTTCTCCAGCTAATCTAATAGCCTCTTCTTTAGAATTTGCTTTTAATTTTAAGTATATATTATCTTTATTTAACATATTATTTTAATTCCTTTCTTAATTTATTAATTTTTTCTGAAAAAAAGTTTATCATTATATTTTTTAAATAATTTAAAATTGTTTCTTTATCAGAAAATTTTATTGTCTGTAAAAAAGCTTGGTTATTTATTAAACTAAAACTTATTTCACTTAACAACTCTCTTTGAATATCATAACTACTTTCTGGTAATATGATAATTAAAATATGTTTTATATTTTTATTTTCAAAATTTATTACATTTTTTAAATTTATTATTCCCATATTTATATTTACATTTGTTTTTGAGCTACAGTGCAATAACAATAAATCAATTTCATCAAAATATGGAAGGCTTAAATCTACTCTTTTTTTTAACTCACTATATAATATTTTTTGTTGTTTATCATTGTCTAAAAAAAGTGTTGTGATAAATCTTAATAAATTTTCAAATGATAAAATAGTAATATTGTTTATAAATTTAAAGTTCTCTAATATAGATAAAATATTATCAGATAGTTTTAGAGTTTTGTAAATATCATCATTTAGATAAGTATTAATTTTTTCTATATTTAATATAGAATTATTGTTTAACTTTTCTTTTGAAATATCAAATATAACTCTTTTTAAAGCTTTTTCAGAATCATAATCAAATACTGGATTTAATTTTATAAATTTTAATTCTGTATTTATATTGACAGTTGATATAATTAAATCAACATTTTTACTTTTTAATGTAACATCATTTATTTTCATTGTAGGTATAATCTCTAAAATATTTATATTTTGAAATTTTTGTAATATGTTTTCTGATAAAATTTTAGATGTTCCTACACCTGTTGGGCAAGATAAAACCGCATTTATTTTAATATTTTTATATAGCACACGTTCATAAGCTACAATAAAATGCATAGTTATATATGCTATCTCTGTTTCTGGTATAAAATCCATATCAAATGCTGTTTTTATATAGTTTATATTATTATAAACTATCTTATATATATCACTATATTCATTTTTTATATCATCTAAAAATGGATTTCTTATTTTCATTCCCATTTTTATTCTATGAATAGACGTACTTAAATGATTTACTAAATCATTTAAAAATGTGGTATCCTTCATTAAATTAGTATTTAATTCTTTTTGTATTGAAACTATTAGATTTTTAGTCACTTCTAAAAGCTTAACATTATCCAAATTATTAAAGCTTTGTATTTGTTTTAATGCTTTAAAATAGTCAGTTATAAATATTATTTCATCTAGATGAACATTTATATTAAAAGCTTCTTCTAAATCTAAACAAATTTTCTCTATAACTTTAAGTTGTTCTAAATTTATAGAATTATTTTTTAAATCTCCCTTATATATTACATTTTGATTTTGCATAATTCTTTTTGTAGAAATTACAATTAAAAGTATAAACTCTATATAAGATTCATCTGATAAGGACAAATTAAAAAAATTAATATTTTTATCTATTATGTTTATAATTTTAGTTAAAATATCTTTATCTACAAACTTTAATATTATTTTTATAACATTATTTCCTATATTATTACTATTTAAAATTTCATTTTTTAAAATATCAATAAAATCTTGTTCTTTATAATATTCATAAATTAAATTTATATAGCAAGTTCTTAAATTTTTTTCATCACCTATTAAATAACAACCTATGCCTTGTTTTTTTACAATTTGTATATTAAAGTTATCTAAATATTTTGATAAATTATTAAAATCATTATTAAAAACTGTTTCTGTTATGTCAAATATTTTAGTAAAATAACTAGATTTTATTGGTGTATTTGTAACTAATAAATTAGTAAAAATCAAAACTCTTCTTTCTAATTCAGAGTAGTTATTATTAATATTTACATCTAATAAATCAATAATATATAGTTTTGTATTTTTATCTTCGTTTAGTATTAAACCTATACCAGGTTTAATACTAAACTCAAAATCATTTTCCAAAAACCAATCTTCTATTTGCTTAAAATCTCTAATAACTGTTCTAGTACTTAAATTTAATATTTTAGCTATTTGTTTCATTGTTATAGGCTCTTTCGTAAAAGAACTTGCTAAAATATAAACTATCTTTTTTTGTCTTTCTGTTAAAACTATCATTTTTATTTCCTAAATTTATTGATTTTCTATTCTTTCATAAAGTTCATCTAATAAAGGGTCTTTAAGAAAGTTTGAAATAGGAACAATTTCTACATTACTATTTTTTTTCATAACTCTATCTACTAAATTTTTATGTGTAACAACTATTTGTGCATTTTCTGGTATATTATCAACAGATGTATTAGTAACACTAATATCTAAATTGAAATTTTTAATTCTTTCTCTAAATCTTGAAGCTCCCATAGCACTAGATCCCATACCAGCATCACAAGCAAATATTATATTAAATATTTTATCTGTAACATTGTTAGTTTTATCTTCATTATTAGAACTATTATTATTTACGTTTTTTAAATTTTTCATTTTTTCTTTGCTTTTTTCTAAATCATCATCTTCATTTTTAGAAACTTTAATTATAGGTATAGATATTACTAAAGAAACTATTGTAGCAACTAAAATACCCGCTATTACAGGTAACATACCATTTTTTGGTGCTAATGATAATATTGCAAATATACTTCCTGGAGAAGGTGCTGCTACAAGTCCTGCATCTAATATAGAAAAAGTAAATACACCAGCTACTCCACCAAGTATTGCTGCTAAAATAAGTAAAGGTTTCATCAATATATATGGAAAATATATTTCATGTATACCACCTAAAAATTGAATAATAACAGCTCCAGGTGCTGATTGCTTACTATCTCCTTTACCAACTAAACAATAAGCTAATAGTATGCCTAATCCAGGACCTGGATTAGATTCTAACAAGAACATAATAGATTTACCTGTATTTTCAGCCTGAGAAACTCCAATCGGTGTTAATATACCATGATTTACTGCATTATTTAAAAATAATACTTTCGCTGGTTCTATAAAAATAGAAACTAGTGGCAATACATTTTTTTCAATAATAATTTCAACTCCAGCTTCAACAAATTGTGTACAAGTTTGTATAGCTGGTCCTATTGCATAAAATCCTAATATAGCAAGTAACATACCTAATATACCAATTGAAAAGTTATTTACTAACATTTCAAATCCAGTAGGTATTTTCCCATCTACTAATTTGTCAAAATATTTTATTAAAAGTCCTGCCAAAGGCCCCATTATCATAGCACCAATTAACATTGGTATATCTGCTCCAACTATAACACCCATAGTTGCTATAGCTCCCATGACAGAACCACGTTTTCCAGCTACAACTCCACCACCTGTATAACCTATCAATAAAGGTAATAAATATTTTAATATAGGGTCAACTAATTTTGCTAATTGTTCATTTGGAAACCAACCAGATGATATAAAAAAGCAAGTTATGAAGCCCCAAGCTATAAAAGCTCCTATATTTGGCATAACCATACCACTTAAAAATTTTCCAAAGCTTTGAATACTATTTTTAATATCCATGTAATTAATCTCCTTTCATATTATTATTTATATCACTTGTTAAATAAATTTATAAAAATTATTATATTTATTTAATTAAATTTTAAATGAAATAACTAAAAAATTCAATCAAAAATAAATTTAATATTGTCATAATAAATAATGACATTCTATAAAATATATTATCTAAATATGTATTAATCTAAATAAAATATTAATATTAAACTCTATGCTTCTCTTTTAATTTTGTTATATATAAATTGACTATATAATTTGGTCATTTACTATACTTATTCTAATTGATTTTTTATATATTTCCTTATTACATTTTCATTTTTTCCTACTTTATATACATAATAATATCTAAATTAAAAATATATATTATCATATTTATACTTTAAATTTATATGTTTGTTAAATATCATTAAAATGCTTTTACTTTTTAAGACACTTAAATGTAGAAATATGTTACCAACACATATGTACAGTATTTACATACTTATATTATTTGGTTGTTTGTCAATAGTTGTGGCGAAAGTTTATTTGTTATTAAAATATACATATAAAATATGTAAACTTAACATTTTATATATTTTTTATTTAAAGCATATTAGGTTATTTTTTATACATATTCTACGTATAATTAAAAGGCCTAAACTCTATACAATATAGAATTTAGTCCATGATAATTTCTAATTAAGATTTACAATATTTTAGAATTAAGTAAAAATTTAATTAAATTATTTTATAAGACATTAACTCTTACAATAATCATCTCAAATTTACATATTTGCTAATATAGACAAAGCATTATCTTTTATAATTATTTCACCATGTTCGGCTAAATAATATTTTGAAATTATATTAGATATATGTTTTTTACCATATTCAGATAAAATACTTTCTATGTCACTAATAAGCAAAGTATTTTTTTGTAAAGATAAAAAGTATCTATCTTGATATTTATAAAGAATATTTTTACCATTATAAATTTCATATAATCTAGATGATAGGCTGATTATATCATCTAAATTTTTAAATGAATAAATATATATCTCCTGTTCATCATCTATATTTTCATTATGCTCTTTAAAATCATCTATTTTCTTAACTCCACTTTGCTTATATTTTCTTTCGTCTAGACTTCTAGGTGATAAAGATATTACTTTATCTATTTCAACATCTTTATTGACTTTAGAAACAATAATCATTACTGTATCCATGGTAACAGGCATAGCTTCTATCATAAGTGGAGTATTACTAGCATCAAACCCACAATCTAACATAGCCTCTGTCATTATATCTCTAAAGAAAGCTTGAGCTTTTTCTGACCCTTGAGCAAGCTCAGATAACTTTATTTCTCTTTCTCGTAAATCTTCATTTGTAAGTAAAAATTTAATTTGATTATCATTAATCTTCTCTATCTTCATTAAATCACTTCCTTAATTTTAACAATCATATAATAATCTATCATCAGTTTAATAAATATAAATATATGTATATAGTATACACAATATTTATTACATTGTAAAGAGGTATAATATGTCTTAGTACTCTTTACTATTATTAGCTATAAAAACTAATTAGTGGACAACTCAAAAGGTTTTTCTGTTGTTATCTCCATTGGTTTAGAAGTTGTTATTTCAATTGGTTTAGTCACAGTTTCTGTTATATTTGATAAAGTTGTAGACTCTGTTATAGTATCAATATTTTCATTAGAACTACTTTTAGTTTCAATACTTATATTATTAGATACTGAAATATTATAAGAAAAAAGACCAATAATAGATGTTATTACTAATCCAAGCCCTAAGCCAATTAAAAAAATATATTTTTCTTTCATAGGCTGTCCTTTCCAATGTTTATTATTAACTCTACTTCACCTTGCCCCATATTTAATGTTTTAGCTATATCTGATATAGACATATTTTGGCTTAAAAGTTCTTTTATTTTATGTGTCATAGGGTGTACATTAACATAATTTGTGTTTTTAATATTTTTTTCATAGTTATTATTTAAAAATATATTTTCATCTACTTTTATGTCAATTTTATTAGCTGTAGACTTTTTATTTTCTACTGCTTCATACAAAAATAATAACTGTTTTTGTTTTTCATCAAATCTTTTAAATATTTGTTCAGATAATAAATTTAAGTCATCTATGGCTAAATCTGCTTGATCTATTGTTTCCTTTATTTGCTTAATAGATTTATCTATATTTGATATAGGTATAGCATTATTATAATTATTAATTTTTATAATAGATATAATTATAATAATAAACCCTATAATCATTGTAATTATAAAAATCCAATTAAATACATCCATAAAATATTTACCTCTATATACTTATATCTAAAAAACTAAGTTTAGCTTTAGTATTAATTTTGGATTTTTCATCTTCTTTATTTTTTTTCTTTTTATTTTGACTATATTGATTATTATTTCCTTTTCCATCTTTATTTATATTTTGTTCTTCAGATTTATTAGATTCCATAGTTTTTTTATTTTCTGTTTCTACATTTTTTTTAAGATGCTCAGAAAATAATAAATTTTGATCCATATTTTTTTGGTTATTATCTTCTGATCTATTTATACTTGAAGATTTATTTATAAACATTTGAACATCTACTGGTCTTATATCCATATAAACACCCCTTACAACTTAAAAATTTTTACTTTACCATTTACATTTCTTATTATACAACTATTTATATCTTCTTTCAAAAAAATAATAGCATTATTTACCACAATTTTAGTTCCACCATATATTCTATGATTAATTTGTATTTTAGCTAATTTTTTAGTAAATAATGGTATAAGCCTTTGTATATGTTTTTTATATATAACTATTTTCTTTTTTATTTCTAATTTTTCCTTAACTGACTTTTCAAAAACTATTTGCTTATCTTCAGACAAATAGTTAATATCCATATTTGATAAATTTTCCACTATTTTACATAATGTATTGTACCTTTCTTTCATAATATCTACTTTTTTTATAAGTTCTTCATATTTATTTAAAACTTTATAATTTATGCCAACTGTAACTTCTGTATTGTTAGACATAGAAGATCCTATATCTCTAGATATTAAATCTCCACCTACAATAGCTTTTCCTCCAATTATTACACCTCTTCTTTTACCTAGAACAGTTAAATCACCATTACAAAAAATATTACAATGCATAATATATTGTGCATTAATATCTTTTTCTGCTATAAGTGTAGTATTTTCTACAAAATTTAGTGTAATATTTTGAGAAGACACAATTTTTGCTTTACCAGCTCCTTGTACTCCTTTAGCAATAAATATGTTGCCATCAGCTATAATAGTTGCACCTTCTACATAACCATATATATTTACATTTCCTTCAGCATTAATAGTAAATCCATTTAAAACATTACCTCTTACAATAACATTACCTACAAAATCTATATTTCCTGTACTATTATCAATATCTGACTTTATCTCTAATATAGGTAGTATATTTATTAACTTATCTTTATAAAATACACAACCGTTTACAGTAGATATTAATCTTTTCCCATCTGGTGATATTTCTGTATTTTTACCTTTTGGCAAAGCTGGTGATTGTTTTGGTTCTTTACTTAATACTATATTACCAAATATATCTCTGCCATTTTTTCCTTTTATAGGGTCTATTTTTGTAACTAATATATTTCCCTTTTTTACATTTTCAAATAAATTTAATGTTTTATAATCTGTACTTCCATCTTCTAATATTTTAGGCTTTATCTTTTTTTGATTAATATCTACAAAGTATCTTAAAAATCCATCTTTACTTTCTTCTGGTTGTATTCCTTGTGCAAGAACATATCTTTTTGTATAATCCCTTTTTTTCAAAAATTCATCTATAATAGATAAATCTAATCCAAATTTTATTTGTAAATCTAATATTTTATTTAAAATTTCTTGCTTTTTTAGCTTTCTACCATTTTTTTTAGGTGGGTAAAAAATAACCTCTACTAATATTTTATCATCAGAGATAACTATTTCTAATGATTCATTTATGTTAATAATGTTTTTATCTCTTGTTAATAAAATATATTTATCTTTATTATTAATTGAATTCTCTATTTCTAAATAATTTATATTTTTTATTTTATATTTATCTATTATAATTATTATATCCTCTCTAGGATTAATTTTATTATAATCTACTAAAAAATATACTCCATCATTTTTTAGTTCTATTCTGTTTAAAATATCCTCCATAAAGAGCTCCAATCCTTCTCAATATGTTTTTAATGCTATAAGTATAGTATATTATAATATTTTCCTAGTTTATTTTTTAATATTTTCATACAATTAGAGTGTATTTGAGAAACTCTAGATTCTGATACTCCTAATATTTTACTAATTTCTTTAAGTGTTAATTCTTCATAATAATATAATGTAATAACTTGTTTTTGCTTTTCTGTAAGACTATTTATAGCTTCAATTAAAATTTGTTTATCTTCTTTTTGCTGTAATAATCTTTCTGGCAAATATTTTTCATTTTCTATTAAGCTATCTACAGGTTTTTCGTGGCTTTGTTCTAAATATCCATCTAATGATATTAAATTATATAATGAGTAATTTTTTAAATATTCCTTTATTTGATCTATTGGTATATTCAATACTTTTGATAATTCATCTTCTGTTGGATTTTTTCCATATTCCGCCTCAAATTTTTCTATTGCTTCTTCTATTAGTTTATTTTTTTGTCTTAAAGAGCGTGGTATCCAATCTATTTTTCTAATATTATCTATTATTTCACCTCTTATTCTAAGAGATGCATATGTTTCAAATTTATATCCCTTTTTATAGTCAAACTTTTCTATTGCATCAATAAGTCCAAATATACCATAACCTATCAAATCTTCATATTCTATTTGAGAATTAGTATATATATTCATTCTTCCGGCAACAATTTTAACTAAACTTGCATATTTGTTTATTAATTTTTCCTTTATATATGGATTTTTAGTTTTTTCATATTCTTCCCATAATTTGTTATCTTCCAAAACATTCACCACTCTTTTGTATAATAAGACTTACTTATTAATTATTTTTAATATGTTGCTTTTCTAAAATAACAAGACTATATAGTACTTTAAATATAGTTTTTATTTGTTGTAAATATCAAGATACTATTAAATATTGTTGGCTTTATTATCTATATCCATATATGTTTCTAATTCTATATTTTCATTATCTTCATCTATATTTTCTATTTCATCATCTATGGTTTCATTATCTTCATCTGTATTTTCACTATCTAAAGTTTCTTTTTTAATTTTTTCTATTTGATTTTTTAAAAATATTTCAATAAATCCACCTAAAAAATAAAATAAAATTATTGTTATAATAATTGTATAGCAAGTTTTTAAAAAATTATCATTATAAAAATAAGCATATAATGTAACAATTAAGCTTGCAATTATTGTAATTTTTATTCTAAGCTTTTCCAACATAAATACCACCTTTTTATATAGTATATGTTCCATGTTCAATAGTTTTTATTATAAATTTACCATCTGCTGCATATAATTCTACAGTTCTTCCAAATGTCTTACCTACATCTTTAGATAATATTTTTATGCCAAGCCTTTTTAACATATGTTCTGCTGCTTCTACATTTCTATCGCCTATTCTCATATTTTGTTGTGTAGATCCAAAAGCAAACATTTGAGCTCCACCTGCTAATTTTGCTACAATTCTACTTTGTTGAGCTCCGTATGATATCATATCTTTAGTAAGCTTTATAGTTGCTAAATCT
The DNA here is from genome assembly GCA_946495765.1 of uncultured Eubacteriaceae bacterium. GTDB lineage: Bacteria > Bacillota > Clostridia > Lachnospirales > CAG-274 > Tyzzerella. The sequence goes on along the minus strand of CAMMEG010000025.1, from coordinate 8,775 downwards.
ACAAATTTTGCTATATTAGTATTATTTTTGATTTCTTTACTATCTGGTAACATAGAATGTGCTAATCCTGCAACTTTTGCTACTGGGTCATATAAGGCTATTCCTACACAAGACCCTAATCCTAAAGTTATCAAAACTCCATTATCTTTAGCAACATTCATATCTGCCATACCAACTATTAAAGACCCAGAACTTATCATAATCAACTTCCCCTATCTTAAAGTAAACTTCAAGTAATTATTTTTAATTTTTCAAAATAATTTTTTAATAAATATTTATTTTCTATATTATCAAACTTTATTATACATAAATTTTTATAATTAGCTTTAGGATAACTTTGTATTTATATTATTTTGCCGCTAGATAAAAAATAATTATAACCTAAAAACATTTTTATTTTTAACTTTAAACTTTTATCTATTTCTAAATTAAATAAAAATCTAATACCATCTAGATTAATAACTTTAATTATAACATTTATTTGTTCTTCTTTGTTTTCATTTAATAAATGTGTTTTATAGAACAAATTACAAAAATACCTCTTATACTTTCTTTTTTGCTTTTCTTCATTAAATTAATTTAATACCTCTAAAATATAAATTTTTGTTATATTAGATTTTTTATAGCTATTTATATATACTAAAGCATTTATAATTTTATATTTGCTACCTATAATTGTATTGTATTTATATTCTTTATATTAATGAGGCTTGGTCTTTATAAGTATATGATGATTATATTAAATTTTTAATTTATAAAATATAATATCCTCTATAAAAAATATAGCTATAATATTATTATTGCTATATTTATTTTATTTTCTATTTCAAACATTTTACCTCATATATAAACATTATCTATTAAAAATACGCGTTAACTTTTGCATAAAATTTTTAATTCCTTCATTTTCAACATTTTGTTCTTCATTAACTATTCTATTTCCTATATTTTTTATAGCTTTTGAAAATTCACTATCTGGAAAAGAAAATATCGCTGGTTTTTGTTGTTTTATTGCCTTTATAAGTGATATATCTGAAGGTATATATCCTATATTTTCTATAGTAATTCCTAAAAATTTATTACAAACATGGGATATTTTTGAAAATATCCTATCTGCCTCGTATTTATCATCTGCTTTATTAATTACTATATTTATTCTATTTATAATCTTATTTTGTTCTTTTATTATTTTTATAAGTGTATAAGCATCAGTAAATGAGGTAGGTTCTGGTGTTGTTACAATAATATTTTCATCAGATGCCATTATAAAGTTTGTAACACTAGGAGATATACCAGCACCAGTATCTACTATTATTATATCAGCAATTTTATCAAGATACTCAAATTGTTCTATAAAGTACTTTATTTCAACATTACTAATATTAGATAGCTCTTTTAATCCATTTCCACCAGATATAAACTTTATATTATATTTAGTATCTACAATTATTTCAGAAATGTTTTTTTCGCCTTTTAACATATGATAAAAATTGTATTCTGGCCTTGTACCTAAAAGTAATTCTATATTAGCAAGGCCAAAGTCTGCATCTATAACTAATACACGTTTATTTAAACTAGCTAAATAAATAGCAAGATTAACAGAAAAATTAGACTTACCTACCCCACCCTTACCACTACTAATAGTTATAACTCTAGAGTTAAGATTATTTTTTAAATTTATATTTTTTGAATTATTTATCAAATTTCTAAGTTCTTTAGCCTGATCCATTATTTGTACATACTCCCTAATAAAACTTTAGCAATTTTTTCTCCAGAAAATTTTTCAATATCTGATGGTACATTTTGTCCTACTGTAACATATGCTATTTTATTTTTTGCATAGTATGCTATATTTAATATTGTACCTATTGTATCCGTTTCATCTATTTTAGTAAATATAAGATTAAAATTTGAAAATTTAGAATAGGCACTAATAATATTTTCTATATCTTCAAAATTACCTGTGGAACTAACAACAAGATATATTTCTGGATTATCAATTTCATTTAATAATTCTTTTATTTCTTCCATATTTTTTTGATTTTTATGAGATCTACCTGCAGTATCAAAAAAGATATAGTCATTCATTATCTTTAATTTGTTAATTTTTTCTTTTACATCATCTATTTTATAGACAATTTCAACTTGACTTCCTAGTATTTCTGCGTATGTTTTTAACTGTTCAACCGCAGCTATTCTATAAGTATCTGATGTAATAAATCCAACTTTTTTATTTTTATTCATAATAAGCTGTGAAGATAACTTAGCTATTGTAGTAGTCTTACCTACACCAGTAGTTCCTAAAAATACTATGGTTTTTGGTTCTCCAACTTTGTTATTCTCTATTTCTAAGCTATCACATGCTACATTGTTTAATATTTCTACTATTTTAGTATACACTATTTTAACAATTAAATCAATATTTTGATTTTCTTCATTGTCAACTACTTCTAATATATAATTACATACGGATGAATGTACTCCTTTTGATAATAACATTTCATAAATAAATTGAACAACTTGATTTTTATACTTATTGTTTGTAGAGTTTTTATCTATAGAAAGACTCTTCATAGCCTTTTCTAAATACCCTTCTAACTCTACTATTCTTTTTTCTAATTTTTCTATTGTGTTATCTTTTTCTTTTAATTTATCTTCTAAGCTACTATTAGATGATATTTTACCTTTTAAATCTATGAAAAATCCTTTTTGTTTACTTTCTATATTAACTTTATTTTCATCATAAGATGCTGTAAGCTCTATATAAGGTTTTTTAATTATAGAAAATATGCCAGTTGGTGTAATTCTTTTTATACTAAGAACAATAGCATCATTACCTAGTTCTTGTTTAGCCATTTCTATAACTTGTTCTTCTGTTTCTCCTTGATACTTTTTGATTTTCATTAAATTCCCACCATTCCAATAGATTGAATTTCTGAGCTAGGATCTATTTCATTATAACTAATTACTACTAAATCTGGTGCTATTTGTTCTACAAGTTTTTTAAAATAAATCCTAACAACAGGAGATGTAAGGATAATAGGTTGTATTCCAAGAGATGTTAATTTAGATAATTGAGTATTCAAACTATTAAATATCATTTGTGTCTTTTCTGGATCTAAGGCTATAAATGACCCTTGTTCAGAATGTTGAACACTTTCCATTATTTCTTGTTCCAATTGAGGATCTAATGTAATAACCTTGTTTTCTCCACTCGAAAAGTATCTCTGAGATATGCTTCTTTTAATAGATTGTCTTACATACTCTGTAAGCATATCTGTATCTCTTGTTATTTGAGCATAATCTGCTAATGTTTCTAGTATAGTAACTAAATCTCTTATAGATATCCCTTCTTTAAGAAGATTTGCTAAAACTTTTTGTACTTCCCCTATACCAAGTAATTTTGGTACTAATTCATCTATAAGTACTGGATTATTCTCTTTAACATTATCTATTAATGTTTGAACATCTTGTCTTGATAATAATTCACTTAGATTATTTCTTATTACTTCTGTTAAATGCGTAGCTATAATAGCTGGTGGGTCTACAACTGTATATCCTAAAGCTTCTGCTCTTTCTCTTTGAGTTTCTGTTATCCATAATGCTGGTAACCCTAAATAAGGTTCTATAGTTTCTATACCATCTATTTCCTCATCAATATATCCTGGATTCATAGCCATATAGTGGTCAAATAATATTTCTCCTTCGGCCACTTCAACACCTTTTATTAATATTTTATATTGATTAGGGGCAAGTTTAATATCATCTCTAAGTCTTATTATTGGAACTACTGCACCAAGTTCTAACGCTATTTGCCTTCTTATCATAACAACTCTATCTAATAAATCTCCACCTTGACTACTATCTACTAATGGTATAAGACCATAACCAAATATTAGTAAAATTGGGTCTACATTTAAAAGTGAAATAACATTTTCTGGTTTTCTAATTTCTTCAACTTCATTATCTTCAGTAGATATTTCTTCAGTAATAGCTTGTACCTTTTGTGCTTTATCAAGTTGATATCCACAAAATAATAAAGCTATACCAAAAGGTACAAAAAACATAGTAGGAAGAGGTGTAAAGCCTAAAGCTATCATAACTACACCTGATATATATAAAGTCAAAGGTATACTAAAAAGTTGTTTTGTAAGAGATTGTGTAATACCTGTATCTTCACTAGATTTAGTAACTAATATACCAGTAGCTGTTGATATTAAAATAGCTGGTATTTGTCCAACTAGACCATCACCAATTGTCATGAGTGTATATACTTGAACTGCTTCTCCAAAAGGTAATTTTGTACCTGTTGATAACCCTGTCATACCAAGAGTTATACCACCTACAATATTTATAACTGTTATTATAATTCCGGCTATTGCATCACCTTTTACAAATTTAGAAGCCCCATCCATAGCTCCATAAAATGATGCTTCATCTTGTATTTCTTTTCTTCTAATTTTAGCTTCCTCTTCATTTATAAGACCCGTATTTAAATCAGCATCTATTGCCATCTGTTTACCTGGCATAGCATCAAGTGTAAATCTAGCAGTAACTTCTGATACTCTTTCTGAGCCTTTTGTAATAACCATAAAGTTTACTAAAATAAGAATTAGGAATATTATTACTCCAACAACCATATTACCACCAGCAACAAACTGTCCAAATGTTTCTATAACTTTACCTGCGTCACCTTTTAAAAGAATAAGCTTAGTAGAAGATAAATTTAAAGCTATTCTAAATAATGTTGTAACTAATAGTATTGTTGGAAACATGCTCATATCTAAAGCTCTTTTAGAATATATAGCATCTAAAAGAATTAATACAGCAAGAAATATATTAACCATAAGTAAAAAGTCCAATAAAAATGATGGAACTGGAATGATTAATACTAATACTATTAATATAATAAAAATACCTAAAAATGCTTCTTTTATTTTCATAAAAACTTCTCCATAAAATATATATTAAAAGTTAAATCATATTTTTAAGCTTATATACAAAGGCAAGTACCTCTGCTACTGCTTGATATAACTCTGGTGGTATTTCTTTACCAACCTCAACAGTATTATATAAAGCTCTTGCCAAAGGCTTATTTTCTACAATTTCAACGTTATTTTCTTTAGCTAAATTTTTTATTTTTTGTGCTAGATGGTCAACACCTTTTGCCACAACAATAGGAGCTGCTTCTTTTTCTCTATCATATTTTATAGCAACTGCAAAATGTGTTGGGTTTGTTATAACAACATCTGCACCTGGAACCTCTTGCATCATCCTTTTAAGAGACGATTCTCTCATTTTTTGTCTAATTTTACCTTTTATAAATGGATCCCCTTCTGTTTGTTTATATTCATCTTTTATATCTTGTTTACTCATTCTAAGTTTTTTAGTATGAGAATATCTTTGATAGGCAAAATCCAAAATAGCTATTATAATAAAAAAATATCCAACTTTAAGACCTATATCTATACATAAATTACATATATACATAAATGCTGAAAATAAATCCATATATATAATATTTATTATTTGATATACTTCATCCTTTACCGTATTATATATAATAATTATTAAAAATATAATTTTTAAAATAGAAATAATCGCTTCTATAATTTGTTTAAAAGAAAATAATCTTTTAAACCCTGTTGCTGGATTAAAGGCATCAAATTTAGGTTTTAAAGGTTTTATAGTTGGATGCCAACCTACTTGTAAAATATTTGTTACTATCCCAATTGCCATAGCTATTAAACTAATTGGACCTGCTATAATAATACATCTTACTATCATATATATAAATAAATCTAATAAATAATCTTCTCTTGTTATACTATCTATATCTTGTATTAACGTAAAATTAAAATTCATTACTTTAGCTACTTGTTTATACATATATTCGCCTAAAATTCTCAAGCTTAAAAATCCAAGTATTAATGTTATAGCAGTAGCAATCTCTTTACTTATTGCTACTTGACCTTCACTTCTTGCCTTACGTCTTCTCTTAGGCGTTGGTTTTTCTGTTTTTTCACCATCGAAAAAACTTAAATTTATATTAATATAAAAATTATTTTCATTTTTAATTTTAGAAACTATCATGGCATCATAACCTTTATAGAATTTAATATAAGTTCTGAAATTAGATTATATACTCTATAATAAATCTCAGAAAATACTGGTACTACAATCCATAAACCTATTAGTCCTGCTATAACTTTAAGAGGCATACCAACAACAAATACATTCATTTTTGGTACAGCACGAACTAAAACACCCAAAGCCACATCCATAACTAATATAACACCTATAATTGGTAAAGCAAATAAAAAACCCATTTTAAAAAACTCCACCATTATATTTATAATACCATAAAATAACCCACTATTATCTAATATATAAGCTTTACCAATAGGCAAAGATTTGTAGCTATAAAATATAGCACTAATAACCATATGAGGCCCTTTATTTAATATAAATAAAACACATAAAGAAAAATAATATAAATTACCTGTAATAGGAACTTGTGTATTTGTCATGGGATCAAATACACTGGACATAGAATATCCTATTTGTTGGTCTATCATATGACCTGAAAAATAAACCAAATTAAAAATAAAAAATACTATATAACTTATTATAAACCCTACAAAAAATTCCTTTAAAATAAGCATAAAATATCCCATAATACTATTTGCATATACTACTTCTGTAATATTCCCAGAAGTAAATATTATAGCTGATATTGCCATAGCTAAGCCTATTTTAACCATTGCAATACCATTGCTTCCACCTATGACAGGCATAAAAATTAGAAATCCTATAATTCTAACAAATATTAACATATATAAATCTGTATTATTAAATATGTCAATTAAAACTTGACTATTTTCTAAATTCATTATATCTCTCCCTTAACGTATAAATCTAGCAAGATCTACATATAAGGTTAAAAATAATTCTTTTATAGTACTTATTATAAAAGGACCAAATATTATTAATGATAAAAAAACAGCTAAAATTTTAGGTATAAATGCTAATGTTTGTTCATTAATAGAAGTAATAGTCTGTAATATACTAACTACTATTCCTATTATAAGACCTAATAATAAAGGTGGTGCAGAAGCAAATATAACTGTCTTTATAGCCATTTGCATTATATTAATTACAGTATCTTCTGACATAAAAATCCCCCTTATCCTGTAAATGTTTTTACAATACTACCAATAATCAAATTCCAACCATCTATCATTATAAAAAATATTATTTTAAACGGTGCAGAAATTAAAGCTGGTGGTAACATCATCATACCCATAGCCATAAGAACTGATGCTACTACCATATCTATAACTATAAATGGTATATATATAATAAATCCTATTATAAATCCTTTTGTAATTTCTCCTAAAATAAAAGAAGGTATTAAAACAGAGCTTGGAACTTCTTCTAAATTATCATAAGATTCTATACCTGCTAAGTCTGTAAATAATTTTAAATCTTTATCTCTAACTTGCGTAAACATAAACTCTCTTATTGGCTTCATAGATTCATTTAAAAATTCTTCTTGAGACATTTGTCCTTGAGAATAAGGTATAAAAGCATTTTCATTTACCTGTTTTATAGTTGGTGACATTATAAATATTGTTAAAAATAAAGCTATACCAATTATTACTTGATTAGGAGGTACTTGTTGTGTTCCTAATGCATTTCTTAAAAAATGTAAAGATATTATTATTCTAGTAAAAGATGTAAGCATTATTATAATAGAAGGTGCTAATGTTAAAATTGTAAATAACACTATCAACTGTACAGATGATGCTGCTCCACCATCTACATTTCCTCCAATATTAATACTTACATCTGGTAATATATTATTAGCAAAAACAGTATAGGAAGTAAATATTACCACTGAAAAAATACTAGCTATTAAAATACTTATTTTAGCTACTTTATTTTTATTCTTCATATTTACCTCCCTTTTTATCTTTTATTTTAAAGTTATTTAAATATTGTTTAAAAAGCTTTTCAAAAGGCAATGCTGGAATATCATCTTGATTTATTATCAAATCATGTCCATTTATTTCAGATAACATTCTAATTCCCTCTTTTGAAGAACTTACTAAAAAATATTGTTTATTTACTTGTATAATATGAATATGATTAAATCCAATAGATATAGTTTCTATCACTTTCATATTATTCTTAGACATATTTTTTATTTTTGAACCTGCTATAAATTTTGTAGAATAATATGCTAAAAATATAATAACTACAAATACAAATATAAGAAAAATAAGCTGAAAAGCCATTTCCAAAAAGTTTGGAGTTTGGCTTTTTTGAATAAAATTGGATAATAATATCATATAATTAATTATCCTATTACTTTTTTAACAGCTTCTAAAACTCTATCTGGTTGGAATGGCTTAACTATAAAATCTTTAGCTCCAGCTTGTATTGCTTCAATAACCATTGCTTGTTGTCCCATAGCTGAGCACATAATTATTAAAGCATTAGCATCTTCACCTTTTATTGCTCTAGCTGCTTGTATCCCATCCATTTCTGGCATGGTTATATCCATAACAACTAAATTTGGTTTAAGTTCTTTATATTTTTCTACGGCTTGAGCTCCGTTTTCTGCTTCCCCAATTACATTATATCCATTTTTTGTGAGTATATCCTTTAACATCATTCTCATAAAAGCAGCATCATCAACTAAAAGTATATTTTTATCAGACATTTTTTTTACTCTCCTTATTAATAAATTATTTTACTTTATTTTATATA
>CAMMEG010000024.1 GCA_946495765.1 uncultured Eubacteriaceae bacterium | reverse complement strand
GAAACATTATTTTGGTTTATAAAAAAATACTTTAGTTATATTTATAAAAAAGATTTTTATAGCGTTGATATAGATGTAATATTTAATAAGGACATGTTAATAAATGAAACAGAGGCCATTAACAATTGTGTGAAATCTTTAGATATTATATCTAAAGAAACTATTATTAGTCAGCATCCTTGGGTATCTAATATTGAACGAGAATTAAATAAAATTAATAGATTATAATAAATATTTTTTATACTACATGTCAAAAATAATCTATTCTTAATATTATTTTTTAATAAAAATTAAAACTAAAAACTATTTATAATTTTTATTTTTAATAATAAAGTGAGAGCTTAATTATAATTAAATAATTTTAAAGGTTGGGTTTTGGGTTAGGTGGGATAAAAAGTAAAAGGAGGTCTATTATGGACATTAAACAAATCATTAATTTAGGTATAGAAGAACCTAAAGCTAAAGAAATTTATAATAAAATGGAACAATATATTCTTGAAGAGGTTAGAAAGCAAACTAAAGAATATGAAAATCAAATATTAGACTTAAAACTTAATATGGCTGTTGAACGACAACTTTTTATATCTGGTGCTAAAAGTATTAAAGCTACTATTGCTTTAATAGATTTTAGTAAGCTTAATAATAAAAAGATTGATGAATCACTTATTAAACAAATGATAGATGAACTTAAAACTAATGAAGAAACTAAGTTTTTATTTTTTGAAGATAAGGATGTAGGTATAAAAGGATTTAAACCTTTGGAAACTAACATCAATACACACACATGCAACAGACAACTAAGTTATGAAGAACTTTGTAAATATTATGAAAAATGTATTTTTTAGGAGGTAAAAATATGGGACAATTTAATCACAAAAGTTTTAATCAGGTGGCTTTTGGTAAATATATTGAAAGCTTACCTAATGTAAAAAAAAATGAATTAATAAAATCGGCTGTTCTTAAGTCTAATGCTGAAATAAAAAGAGCTTTCTCTTCTCAAGGAGGAACAGGTTATGCTATATTGCCTATGTATGGAAGAATAGATGGCAATCCATTAAATTATGATGGTAAAACTGACATTGTACCTAATGCTACTAAAACTTTTGAAAGAGGTGTTGTTGTAGTTGGAAGAGCTAATGCATGGCTTGAAGATGATTTTAGTGAAGATATAACTGGTGGAGTTGGATTTATGTCTAATGTTGCAAAACAAGTTAGCGAATATTTTGATGAAGTTGACCAAAGAACTTTACTTGCAATATTAAAAGGTATTTTTTCTATGTCTGGCGGTAAAAATGATGAATTTGTAACTAATCATACATATGATATATCTTCTCTTGAAAATCCTAAAATAGATGTTACTACTATTAATACTGCTATTCAAAAAGCATGTGGTGATAATAAAACTAAATTTTCTATTGTCATTATGCATAGTATTGTAGCTACTAACTTAGAAAACTTAAATTTACTTAATTATTTAAAATATACAGATGCTAATGGTATACAAAGAGATTTAGGTCTTGCTACTTTAAACGGTAAAATAGTTTTAATTGATGATAGTATGCCTGTTGAAGATGGTAGTGATGATTCTAAGCTTTATACTACATATATATTAGGAAAAGGAGCCATTGATTTTGAAGATATTGGAGCTAAAGTTCCTTATGAAATAAACAGAGACCCTAAAACAAATGGTGGCCAAGATACATTATATGCAAGAACTAGAAAGTGTTTTGCACCTTTTGGCATATCTTATACTAAAAAGCAACAAGCTAGTTTATCTCCAACTGAAGAGGAATTAGCTAATGGGAATAACTGGTCTTTAGTTATGGATACTGAAAGTAAAGTGGCTATTGAAGACAAAGCTATACCTATTGCTAGAATTATATCTAAAGGTTAAAAGGGTATTTTATGGAAAACATTGTTGATGAAATATGTAATAAACTTGATGATTTAAATCTTTCTATTAAAAATAATTATCTATCTAAAAAAATTATTCTTATGGCTATTAATTCTATTAAAGATTTTATTAAACTTGAAATAAATCCTTTTATCGAATTTTCCCTTATAAAAGATACTTTTGTTAATTTAGTTATTGGAGAGTATTTACAACTTATTAAAAGCGCTAATATTGAAACTAATTTTAATTTAGATAAGGCTGTAAAATCTATTAAAGAAGGTGATACTTCCATAACTTATTTTGAAAAAGGAAATATTAGTTTAGACGATATTATACAATATTTTTTAAATAAAAAAAAGTTATTGTATAATTTTAAAAGGATTGTTTGGTAAATGATTACAAATAATAAAAATGTACTTAATAGGCTATATACTGGTTTTTGCAATATATATGAATATGAAAACTCTATAGATGAAAAAAACAAGATAATTAAACAAAAGTCTATTATTAAATATGAAAATATACCTTGTAGAGTGTCTTACTATAACAACAGCTCAAATATTTTAGCTACTGAAGAAAATAATTTTAATAATATTATAACTCAAAGAGTTAAGATTTTTTTAGATAATAATATAACAATAAAAGCAGGTTCTCTAATTATAGTAACACAAAATGGAAAAACAACTAAATATAAAAATAGTGGTGAACCAGTTATATATACTAATCATCAAGAAATAATGTTAGAGATATTTAATGATATAGGTTAAATATCTTATAGGAGTGATATTTATTAAAGTTACACTTACAAATGCTATTAGTAAACAGCTATATAATGTTTTTAATAAACCTAATATATATGTAGAACATATAAAACAGGGTTTTTTATTACCCTGTTTTTGTATAAGATATGTTAAAACAGAAGAAAAAACATACTTAGCTAACCGATACAAACTTTTTAATAAAATAGAAATAACATATTTCCCTGAAAAACAAGATAATATAAATGACAAATTTAATGAAGTATTAAATCATTTATATAATAACTTTAATATGTTAAATTTTGAAAAAGGATTCATAAAAGGAGAAAATATGGAGGGGATTATTAATAATAATACATTAAAATTTTATGTGGATTATAATTTTTATGTATTTAAAAAAGATGAAACAGATAAAATGAAAAAACTTTGTATATAGGAGATATTATGTCAGAAAAAAATAAAAAATTTTATAAAGAACAATTTTTAAAAAGCAATCTTTATAAAAATAAAAAAGATTTAATAAATACATTATTAAAAGATAATCAAATGTATAGTAAAAATGATGTTGAAAAAATTATTAAAAAATATTTGGAGGAGATTTTATAATGGCAACAGGAGGAACATTTTTGAATTATAATAAAGTTTTACCCGGTGCTTATATAAACTTTGTATCTAAAGCTAGAGCCTTAGGAACTATTGCTGATAGAGGGGTTATGGCTATGTCCTTGAAAAATAACTGGGGCGAAGAAAATAAAATAGTTAGTATAACAGCTGAAGATTTTCAAAAAAATTCTTTATCAATATTTGGATATGAATATACAAATCAAAATCTTAAACCTATTAGAGAAGTTTTTAAAAATGCAAAAGAAATAAAATATTTTAGACTTGGAACAGGGGAAAAAGCGAGAGCTATTATTGGAAATTTGACTATTAATGCTAAATATTCTGGTACAAGGGGAAATAATATTAAAATAAAAATAGTTTCAAATATTGATGATAAAAAATTTACAGTATATACATATATTGATGAGGTTATTGTAGATGAAGTTATAGTTAGTAATGTAGATGAACTTAATGAAAATGATTTTGTTATATTTTCTGGCACTGGAGAACTAGCTGAAAATGCAGGCACTAATCTTGCTGATGGTACGGATAGTGAAGTTACTAATTTAGAGTATAGTAAATTTCTATCTCTTATTGAAGCTGAAAATTTTAATGTACTTATTTATGATGGCGAAGATGAACAGACCAAAGGTCTTTTTGAAAGCTTTACTAAAAGACTTAGAGATGATGAAGGTGTAAAAATATGTACTGTATTATATAATTATAAAAAAGCTGATTTTGAAGGTATTATTAGTGTTAAAAATGATAAAAATCTTGTGTATTGGGTTGGTGGAGCTTTAGCTGGTGCAGAAGTAAATCAAAGTTTAACTAACAAAATATATGATGGAGAGTATGAATTTAATGCCAAATTTTCTAATAATCAATTAAAAGAAGCAATTGAAAGCGGTGAATTTGTATTTTATTATGATGCTGGAGATATTAGAGTTTTAAAAGATATTAATACATTTATAAGTTTTTCTACTGAGAAAAATTCTGACTTTTCCAATAATCAAATTATAAGAGTTTTAGATTCTACTGCTAATGATATTGCTAGAATTTTCAATGACTATTATCTTGGGAAAGTTCAAAATGATGCTTTAGGAAGAGATATTTTTAAATCTGAACTTATAAACTATTTTAATCAGTTACAAGCTATAAGAGCTATTGAGAATTTTTCATCAGATGATATTAGTATAAAAAAAGGCACTGAAAAAGGTGATGTAATTGTTGATTTAATGATTGAACCTGTAGCTAGTATGGATAAGCTTTATATGAAATGTATTATTGAATAAGGAGGTAATTTATGGCTACTTTAAAGGCGTGGGATACTATAAATGGTGCTTTAGGTACTTGTTATGTAGATATTGATGGCCAAAAAGAAGAAGCTTTATATTTAAAAAATATAGAAGCTAATATTAAAAAAAATAAAAGAGAAATTAAAGTATTAGGTCAGACTGGCACTAAACATAAAGCTAGTGGATGGAGTGGAACTGGTAAAATGACTGCTTATTATTCTACTTCTAAATTTAGAGAGATTATGCTTAAATATATAAAAGAAGGTAAAGATACTTATTTTGAAATTATAATTGAAAACAATGACCCTTCTAGTGATATTCAAAGGCAAAGCATAGCTTTAAAACAAGTCAACATTGACACTATGACAATGGCAAAACTTGACATAAACAATACAGAACTTGACGAAGAAATGACATTTACATTTAATGATGTAGATATATTAGAAAGCTTTAAACCTATTGTTGGAGAGTAGAAAGGAGATTTTATGTCTAGTTTACAAGATATACTTAACCTTAACTTAGTAGATGACATAGTTACTTATGTTGAAATATCTAATAGATTAAAAGATGAAAATGGAGATAATTTAAAGTTTAAAATTAAACCCATACTTTTTGAAGATTTGAATAGATTAAAAAGAAAAGCAACCATTATTGACCAAAATGGAAATGCTATAATAGATGAAGGTAAATTAAATACATATTGTATTATAGAAAGTACTTTAGAACCTAGCTTTAAAGATATTAAAAGTATGGAAAAACTTAAAGTCAATACACCTGAACAATATTTAAATAAAGTTTTGTTAGCTGGTGAAATAGATAGACTTATAAAAGAAATCCTTACTATAAGTGGATTTATGGAAAGCATTGAACAGTTGGTTTGTGATATAAAAAACTAATTAAAAAGGGCGATGCTGAGCTTAATTATGCCTATTTTGCCCTTTTTAAACTAAATATTAAACCTAGAGAGTTTGCATTAATGGATTTTAGAGAAAAAGCTTTGATTATAGCTTTTATAGATAAATTTATTGAAGAACAAAAAGAAATAGATAATGAATTAAATTTTTGAACAATGAGGTGGGAGGTGGGTTTATATAAATTTTTATACTTTTATTAATTTTGGATTTTCTTTTTATCAATTAGATAGTATAAATAAATATAAAAGTATATCTTTATATGATAGTTTAACTTTTAATAAAAAATATATAAAAAATAAGTTTAATAATTATTTTAAAAATATTATATTATATGAAAAAAATAGATTAAATATATATACAAAAAACAATAGTTTGCATAAATATTTTAAAAATAGTATATTACATAATAATAAATATTTTAATGAATATATAAAAATATATAATTTTAACAAATATTATAATTTAAAAAATAGTAAATTATACAAACATAATATAGCAAATAAAATTATAAATAGTAGATATTTATATAATAGTATATTTAAAAGTTATATTAAAAGTTATAACAAAGCAGAAATAAATAAATCTCAAATACTTAATTTTGATGATTTTAACAAGGAGTACTATAATATTTTAAAATTATATAATACATTTGATAAAAAATTTTATAATAGTTTTAATAAGGAACATAAATTAAGTTTATATAATCATAATTTTATAGACAACTTTCAAAATTTTTTAGAATACAAAAAGATAATTAAAAGTAATTATAAATTTAAAGATATATCAAAGTATTTATTTAACAATGTAAAAGAAAAATCTGATAACACAAACAAAATAGAAAAGTATACAACCAACACCATACATAAAGATAATCTTATAACCACAAAAAATTTAGACTATGATTTTATATTTGAAAAAATAAAAGAAATGATTTTTGAAGAGCTTATTTTTATGTGTGGTGATATATGGGGGTGAGAGTATATACACATATTTATTAAAATATGAACATAAACAAGAAATATATCAGCTACCCATACCACCTGAAAAGATGATAACAAAATCTTTTAATAGTAATAAAATATACGAAACAGTTGGTATGGGAGAAATAAATATTATAAAGGGAATTGGACTTAGAGAAATTTCAATGTCTATTATGTTACCTAACGATTTATCCTTACCTTTTGTACAACCTAAGTATTCTTCTAATACTATTATTGGTAAGCCTATATTATATTTATCTAAATTTAGAGAATTTAAAGCGGATAAAAAACCTATTCAACTTTTAATAACTAGAATTTTACCAAATGGTGAAGAAATATTTAAGGGGAATATAACTGTAACATTAGACGAATATATAGTATATGAAAATGCAGGTGAAGAAGGTGACTTTTTAGTAGATTTAGTATTTAGAGAATTTGTAGAAATAAAAGAAAAAACTTTAACTTCTTTAGATGAAAATAATTCTAAATATACTTTAAATGTAAACAGAAGTGTGAAAGATACACCTAAAAATTATACTATAAAATCAGGGGATACTTTATGGAAAATAGCTAAAAGAGAGCTTAATGATGAAACTAAGTATAAACAAATAATGGAAATAAACAATATAACTGACCCTAAAAAGCTAAAAGTAGGATTAGTTTTAAAGTTACCTTAAAGGAGTTGATTTTATATTAAAATAAATATATATTCTGAAAAAGGTATAATTGATATAACCAATAGAGTTGTAGGAAAAATAATTATAAAAAGTAGCTATATGTATCAACCTACAAAACTATATTTAGATATACTATTTGATAATAAAATTAAATTTTATGAAGGAGATAGTATATGTGTAAAAAGTGATGAAAATAATATATTCTTTGGTTATATATTTACTAAAAAAATAATTGATAACGATATAGTCAGTATTATTTCATATGACCAAATAAGATACCTTATCGCTAGAGATACTTATATATATAAAAACAAAACAGCAAGTCAAGTATTAAAAATGATTTGTGCCGACTTTAATATTAAAACGGGAAGTATTGAAGATACTAATTATATTATACCCTATAGAATAGAAGAAAATCAAACAATACTAGATATTATATATACTTCTCTTGATTTGACAAAAAGTTTTAATGGTAATCAATATGTGCTTTTTGATGATTTTGGAAAATTAGCTTTAAAAAGTTATAACAGTATGAAGTTACCAATTTTAATAGATTTTAATAACTCTGTCATTAGTTATTCTCATATAACTTCTATTGATAAAAATGTTTATAACTCTGTAAAAGTTTCTGTAAAAAATAAAAAAACTAAAGTTATATCTACTTATCTAGAAGAAGATAACGAAAATAAAAAAAAATGGGGAACTTTAAGAATATTTAAACGACTTCCTAATGATTTTAACAGTGTTCAAGTTAAAAATTATGCTAAAAATATTCTTAGTATATACAACAAGTTAAGTGAAAAAATTGAAGTTATATGTTTTGGAAATGAAAAAGTTAGAGCAGGCAATTTAATTGATATTATTATAGAAAACAACACTAAAACTATGATTATTGAAGAATGTACACATACTATACAAAATAATGAACATATAATGAAGCTATTATTAAGTAATGTATAGGAGGGAATATGAATTTTTTAGATATAATGAAGACTAGTGTTTTACATACAATACAGTCTTTAAAGTTTGTAGATATTTATATTGGACAAGTTGTAGAAGAAGATGATTTAAAAATAAAATTAGATGAAAAACTTTTTATTGGAGAAAATGAAGTAGTTAGAACTGGCTCATTTATTGGAAAAATAAAAGAAGGAACAAAACTACTTATGCTTAGAGAAAGCGGTGGTCAAAGATTTTTTATAATTGACACCATAATAGATAATGATGAAGAGACAAGATAAGGAGAAAAAATGTTACCTATTAGAAACAATATTGATAATATTAACATTATAGTAATGCCTTCTAAAACATATAAAGTTAATTTTGAAAAAAATAAAGTAAAAGGAGTTTTTGATGAAATTAAATCTTTAATTCAAGCTATATATAAAATTTTAATAACAAAAAGGTATAAATATGAAATATATGATTGGAATTATGGTATTGAAATAGACGACTTAATTGGGATGCCTAAAGAATATGTTAAAATTGAAATAGAAAAACGTATAATAGATGCTTTATCAATAGATGATAGAATAGAAGAAGTTTATAATTTTGAATTTTTTGATATATACAATGATAGGTGTAGCTTATGTGTTCAATTTTCTGTAAAATCTATTTTTGGACAATTTGAGTTTAGCTTGGAGGTGTAATTATGTATGAAAATATGACATTTTATAATATATTAAAAAGGGCTATGGCTCAAGTATCTGATGATTTTGATAAAAGGCAGGGTTCTATTATATATGATGCATTAGCCCCTATTTGTGCAGAGTTAGCTCAAGCCTATATTGAACTTGATAGAGTTTTAAAAGAAGGATTTGCTGATACTGCTAGTAGATATTATCTTATAAAAAGAGCTATGGAAAGAGGGCTTAAGCCCTTTCAAGCAACTTATTCAGTTATTTTAGCTAAATTAGAGGGAGATATAAACCTAACTGGTGGAGAAAGGTTTTCTACTGATGAAGAAGTAAACTTTTTTTTCACTGGAGAAAAAGAAGAGGAATATTTTAAGTTAAAATGTGAACAAATAGGTAGTATAGGAAATATTTCTTATGGGGATTTATTACCAATAGATAATATTCCTAACTTAAAAAGAGCTACAATACATAAAATATTTATAGCTGGAGTAGATGAAGAAGAAACTGAAAGTTTTAGAAAAAGATATTTTGAAAGTTTTAAAAATCAAGCTTTTGGTGGTAATAGAGCTGATTATATAGAAAAACTAAGATTATTAAATGATGATGAAGAGATTATATCAAATGGTGGTATAGGTGGTATAAAAGTATACCGTGTACCTAATGGTGGAGGTACAGTTAAAGTTATTATAACTAACAATAGCTTTAGTGTTCCAACTGATGATTTGATAAATATCGTACAAGAAAAAATAGACCCAATACAGTATACAGGAGATGGTATGGGAATTGCACCAATAGGTCACTTTGTTACTATTGAGCCTGTAAAAAGTATTAATATAAATATAGAAACTAATATAGATTTAAAGCAAGGATATGAAATAGATGATATAAAATTATATATAGAAGAAGCAATTGAAGATTATATAGAAGAACTTTGTAAAACTTGGGAGCAAAATAGTAGTATAATTATTAGAATAAGTCATATTGAAAGTGCTATATTAAATGTTTTAGGGGTTGAAGACGTAAAAAATACTAAAATAAATCAATCTAATCAAAATTTTGTTTTAGATGATTATTCTATACCATCTAGAGGTGAAATAAATGTTAATTAATTACTTACCTAAATTTATGCAAGATATTGAAGAAATTAAAAAAATAATGGATATAAGTCAACTAGAAATAGATAATATAGAAAAAAATATAGATGTTATATTAAAAGATTTTTTTGTAATAGGTTCAAGTAAATATGGGACACAACACTATGAAAAAATTCTACAAATAATACCAAAACTTACAGATTCTTTAGAAAAAAGACAATATGATATATTAGCTATTTATAATCAAACTTTGCCTTTTACTTTTGAAAGTTTAATAGAAAAACTAAATGCTATATGTGGTGAAGATGGATATAGTATCCAACTTTTATATGATAAATTTATTTTAAATGTAAAATTAATTTTAGAAAAAAAAGAATTATTTGCTACAGTAAAAAATTTATTAGAGTGGATTGTACCTGTAAATTTAATAATAAATTTAAATATTGATTATAATGTTTGGAAAGATTTATATAAATATAAATGGGTAGATATTAAAAAATATACATGGAATGAAATTAAGGAAATTGAAGAAATAAAAAATAAAGTAATATAAAAGGTATGGTTAAACCATACCTTTTATATTACTTTATATATTAGTTATTTAATGGTTTCATAGTAGGGAATAAAAGTACATCTCTAATAGATGGAGAATCTGTAAGAAGCATAACAAGACGATCTATACCCATACCTAAACCACCTGTTGGAGGCATACCATACTCAAGAGCTAACAAGAAGTCATCATCTAACATAGTAGCTTCGTCATTACCCTCTGAACGAAGTCTTTCTTGTGCTTCAAATCTTTCTCTTTGGTCAATAGGGTCATTAAGCTCTGAATAAGCATTGGCAAATTCTCTACCTACAATAAATAATTCAAATCTTTCTGTATATTCAGGGTCAGTTGGTTTTCTTTTAGAAAGTGGTGAAATATCTACAGGGTGGTCTGTTAAAAATGTAGGTTGTATAAGATTTGATTCAACAAATTCATCAAAGAAAAGACTTAATATATCACCTTTTTGATGATGAGATTCAAAGTGAATATTATGTTTTTTGGCAACTTCTCTAGCTTCTTCAATAGTTTTTATTTCTCTAAAATCAACATTTGCGTATTTTTTAACTGCATCTACCATAGATATTTTTTCAAAAGGCTTAGAAAGATCTACCTCTATCCCTTGATATGTTATTTTTAAAGTACCTAATACATCTTTTGCAACTGCTTTTATTAATCCTTCTGTTAATTCCATCATATCGTTATAATCAGCATACGCTTGATAAAGTTCCATTAATGTAAATTCTGGATTATGTTTTATACTCATACCTTCATTTCTAAATACACGTCCTATTTCATATACATTTTCAAAACCACCTACAATTAGGCGTTTTAATGGTAATTCTAAAGCTATACGCATATATAAATCTAAATCCAATGTATTGTGATGTGTAACAAAAGGTCTAGCGTGAGCACCACCATAAATACTTTGTAATATAGGAGTTTCTACTTCTAAAAAGTTTTTATTATCAAGATAATTTCTTATACTTTTTATAATTTGAGAACGTTTGAAGAAAGTATCTTTAACTTCTGGATTGACTATTAAGTCTACATAACGTTGACGATATCTAAGGTCTTGGTCTTTAAGTCCGTGAAACTTTTCAGGCAAAATTTGTAAGCTTTTAGATAGTAATGTAACACTATAAGCTTTTATAGAAATTTCTTCTTTTTGTGTTTTGAAAACTACACCTTTAATAGCTATTATATCACCTATATCAAACTTTTTAAACTCCGTATAGCCTTCTTCACCTATTTCATTTTTACTAACATAGCTTTGAATCCTTCCATCTCTATCTTGTATATCACAAAATGAAGCCTTACCCATAACTCTTTTGCTCATTATACGTCCAGCTACATATACTTCTTTTTGGTCAAACTCTTCAAAATTTTCTTTTATCTCTTTACTATGATGAGTAACTTCTGCTTTTACTATTTCAAAAGGGTCTTTACCTTTTTCTCTAAGTTCTTTTAATTTATCGTGTCTTATTTTTAAAAGTTCATTTAATTGTTGTGGATTTTCTATAATTTGGTTTTCATTTGTATTTTCCATATAAAATTCTCCTAGTGTATTTCTAATATTTTAAAAGTAATAATACCATCTGGTGTGTCGACTTCAACAGTATCTCCAACTTTATGTCCAATAATAGTGGAACCGATAGGTGATTCATTTGATATTTTGCCATTAAATGGATCTGCTTCAGCAGAACCAACAAGTGTATATTCTATCTCTTCTTGAAACTCATTATCAAAAAGTTTAATAGTATTACCAATACTCACAGTATCTGTAACATTACCAGAATCAATAACTTCAGCATTTCTAAGCATATTTTCTATTGTTATAATTCTAGCTTCAATTTCTGCTTGTTCTTCTTTAGCAGCATCATATTCTGCATTTTCAGAAAGATCCCCTTGACCTCTAGCTTCTTTAATTTTTGCTGCTACATCTTTTCTTCGAACAACTTTTAATTCTTGTAATTCTTGTTCTAAATTTTCAAGACCTTCGTGAGTTAAAATTATTTTTTTTGATTCGTTCATTTAACGACACTCCTTAATAAATTTATATAAATATATAATTAACCTAGTATATCCTTAAAATTATAAAACAACTAAAAAATATTGTCAAGAATTTAATAGTAAAATATTAAGTTATTTATATAGACTTGTTTAAAATACTATGTTAAAATAATATAAATTATTATAATAAAATGAAATTTAATATAGGGGTGATATAATTGTCAAATAAAAATTGTGAATTAATAGCTAAATCTATTGGAGGACAAGCAGTTATAGAAGGCGTTATGATGCGTGGCAAGTCTATATATTGTATGGCTGTTAGAAATGTATCAACTAAAGAAATTTCTGTTGAAAAAAATAAGTTTAAATCTTTAAGTAATAGAAGTAAATTTTTAAAATTACCTTTTATAAGAGGTATAGTAAGTTTTTTAGATAGTTTAGTATTAGGTATGAAAATAATAATGCGTTCGGCCACATTAGCTGGTTTAGACGAAGGTGAACAAGAAGAAAAAAGTAAATTAGACATATGGCTTGAAAACAAATTTGGTGAAAAACTTACAGATTATATTATTTATTTTAGTGTGTTTGTTTCTATAATACTTTCTATTGGGATATTTATGGTCTTACCTGTTTGGATAAGTAGTTTTTTTACTAAAATATTTAATGTTAGTCTTTGGGGAATAGGTGTTATAGAGGGTATAGTTAGAATTCTAATATTTTTAGGATATATTTTATTAATATCAAAAATGAAAGATGTCCAAAGACTTTTTAAATATCATGGAGCAGAACATAAAACTATAAATTGTTTTGAAAGTGGAGATGAACTTACATTAGAAAATGTTAGAAAACATACAAGACTTCATAAAAGATGTGGCACAAGTTTTCTTATTATAGTAATGATTGTTAGTATGATAGTATTTATGTTTTTAAGAACAGATAATGTTACTTTAAGAGTTTTATCAAGAATTATACTTGTTCCTCTTATTGCAGGCATAAGTTATGAAATAATAAAATTAGCTGGAAAATGTGATAATATTTTTGTAAAAATTATTAGTGCTCCTGGTATGGCGTTACAAAAGGTTACAACAAAAGAACCAGAAGATGAAATGATAGAAACAGCTATCTTATCATTAAAAGGTGTTTTAGAAGAAGAAGGTAACAATAATGAGTAAAAAAATAAAGGATATATTTATTGAATATAAAAAAATATTAAAAGAAAATAATTTTGAAACTTATTCTTTGGATGTAGAAGTATTATTAATGAATGTTACAGGATTTAGTAAAACACAGCTTTATTTAAACACAGATTACACATTAAAAACTGAAGAATACGAAAAATTTAAAAAATTTTTTAATAGAAGATTGAAAAATGAGCCTATTGCTTATATAATTGAAAAGTGCGAATTTATGGGAATGAATTTTTTATTAAATAATCATACACTTATTCCAAGGCCAGATACAGAAATTTTAGTTGAAAAAGCAATAGAAATTATTAATAAAAATAATTTTAATAATGCACTTGATATAGGAACAGGTAGTGGAGCTATAGCTATTTCTTTAGCTAAATATTGTAATATTAACGTTACAGCTTTAGATATAAATGATAAAGCAATAGAAATGGCTAAAAAAAATGCAAATATAAATAAAGTAAAAAATATTGAGTTTATACAAAGTGATATTTTTGAAAAAATAAATAATAAATATGATATAATAGTTTCTAATCCGCCATATATAAAAACACAAGACATAAAAACATTAGAAAAAAATGTAAAAAATTATGAACCAATACTTGCTTTAGATGGTGGTAAAAGTGGACTTATATTTTATGAAAAAATAACTAATAATGCTATTAAGTATCTTAATAAAAATGGATATTTAATGTTTGAAATAGGTTATGACCAAGCTGAAGATGTTAAAAATATTATGGAAAATAATAATTTTTATAACACAACAGTGTTAAAAGACTTATCGGGGCTTGACAGAGTTGTATTTGCAAATATAGAATAAAGGTAAAAAATTAGGAGGTAAAAAATGTTTGACAAATTAATAGATTTAGAAAAAAGATATATTGAACTTTCAGATAAAATAAATGACCCAGAAATTATAAGCAATAATGAAGAATGGCGTAAACTAATGAAAGAACATAGTGATATTAGTCCTATTGTTAATAAATATAAAGAATATGAACAGACAAAACAAGCAATAGAAGAAGCAAAAGAAATGCTTAATGAAAGTGATGAAGAAATGCGTCAACTTGCAAAAGAAGAGCTTAATGAAAATACAGAAAAGCTTGAACAAATAAAAGAAGAACTTAAAATACTTTTAATACCAAAAGACCCTAATGATGATAAAAATGTTATAGTAGAAATAAGAGGTGGCGCTGGTGGAGATGAAGCTAATATCTTTGCTGGAGATTTATACAGAATGTATAGCCGTTATGCTGAAAGAAGAAGATGGAAAACAGAAATAATGAGCTCTACACCTAGTGATATGGGTGGATTTAAAGAAATATCTTTTATGATTATGGGACAAGGGGCATATTCTAGACTTAAATATGAAAGTGGTGTGCATAGAGTACAAAGAGTTCCAGATACAGAATCTAGTGGTAGGATACATACATCTACTGTAACAGTAGCTGTTTTACCAGAAGTTGAAGATATAGACTTTAAGCTTGACTTAAACGATGTTCGTATAGATGTATTTAGAGCATCTGGTAATGGAGGACAATGTGTTAATACAACTGATTCAGCTGTTCGTGCTACACATATACCAACTGGTATAGTTGTATCTTGTCAAGATGAAAAAAGTCAACTTAAAAATAAAGAAAAAGCTTTAAAAGTTCTTGCTAGTAGACTTTATGATATGGAACTTGAAAAGCAACACGCAGAGCTTTCTGCTGAAAGAAAAAGTCAAGTAGGTCGTGGTAATAGAAATGAGAGAATAAGAACTTATAACTTCCCTCAAGGAAGAGTAACTGACCATCGAGTAGGTCTTACATTACATCGTTTAGATTCTATTATAGATGGAGATTTAGATGAAATAATGGATACACTTATTACCACTGAACAAGCTGAAAAATTAAAAGAAGGTACCGAATAATAAAAATATTGATAAAATATGAAAAAAGACTTGCAATATTTAAAAAATTGTGATATAATCACGTAGGAAAAATATAACACACATAAGCTATTTAGTTTAAGGGGTGCTTTTTTAAGTCTTAAACAAGGCTTATGGAGGAATAACCATAGGAGGAAATTAAAATGGGCGTAATCTCAATGAAACAATTATTAGAAGCAGGAGTTCACTTTGGTCATCAAACTAGACGTTGGAATCCTAAAATGGCAGAATACATTTTTGCTGAAAGAAATGGTATATATATTATCGATCTTCAAAAAACTGTTAAAAAAGTAGAAGAGGCTTATCAAGCAGTTTTTGATATTGCTAAAGAAGGTGGAGAAGTTTTATTTGTTGGTACAAAAAAACAAGCTCAAGATTCTATTAAAGAAGAAGCTATTAGATGTGGTATGTACTATGTAAATGAAAGATGGTTAGGTGGTATGCTTACTAACTTTGAAACTATCAAAACTAGAGTTCAAAGATTAAAAGACCTTGAAGCTATGATAGAAGACGGTACAATGGATTTATTACCTAAAAAAGAAGTTGCTAAGCTTATGCACGAAAAAGAAAAACTTGACAAAAATATTGGTGGTATTAAAGAAATGAAAAAAATACCAGAAGTTATTTTTATTGTTGACCCTCGTAAAGAAAGAATTGCTGTGCAAGAAGCACACAACTTAAATATAACAACAGTAGGTATTGTTGATACTAACTGTGATCCAGAAGAAATTGACCATGTTATACCTGGTAATGATGACGCTATTAGAGCTGTTAAACTTATTGCAGGTAGAATAGCAGATGCTGTTATTGAAGCTAGACAAGGCGAAATTATGACAGAAGCTACTGAAGAAGTTACAGAATAATTTTTATGTTATTTTTAATAATATAATTAAATATTAATATTTAAAATTATGCCTAAGCCCTCTTGGGTTAGGCTTTTTTAAAGCAATAATGTTTGTTAAAATATATAATATGGAGGTAATTAAAATGGCTGTTACTGCTGCTATGATTAAAGAACTTAGAGAAATAACTGGTGCTGGTATGAGCACTTGTAAAGAAGCATTAGTTGAAACTAATGGTGATATTGAAAAAGCTATTGAGGTTTTAAGAGAAAAAGGGCTTGCTACTGCTGCTAAAAAAGCAGGTCGTATTGCTGCTGAAGGTGTTAGTTTTGCTCACATTACAGATGATAATAAAGTTGGTGTTTTATTAGAGGTAAATAGTGAAACAGACTTCGTTGCTAAAAATGAAGTATTCCAAAACTTTGTTAAAGCTGTTGCTAGACAAATAGTTGATTCAAATGCAACAACTATTGAAGCTTTACTTGAAGAAAAATGGAACGAAGATAACAATGAAACAGTATCTTCTATTTTAACTCAAAACATTGCTACTATTGGTGAAAATCTTACTATTAGACGTTTTGAAAAAGTTGTAAACAATGGAAATAGCTTTTTAGTATCTTATATTCACGCTGGTGGTAAAGTAGCTGTTTTAGTTGAATTTGAAACAGACTCTAAAGATGAAAGATTAGTAGAAGCTGGTAAAAATGTAGCTATGCAAATTGCTGCTATGAATCCAGAATTCTTAAATAAAGAAGCTGTTCCTGCTGATTTTATTGAAAAAGAAACTAGAATTTTAGCAGAGCAAGTTAAAAATGACCCTAAATTTACAGACAAACCAGAAAAAGTTATTGAAAATACTATTAAAGGTAGACTTGACAAAACTTTAAAAGAAAAATGTCTTCTTGAACAAGAATATGTAAAAGCAGAAGAAAAAGAAACTGTTGCTAAATATGTAGAAAAAGTTGCTAAAGAAATTGGTGCTTCAGTTACTGTTAAAAGTTTTGTTCGTTATGAAACTGGTGATGGTATCGAGAAAAAAGAAGAAAACTTTGCAGAAGAAGTTAGCAAAGCTATGCAAGGTTAACATATGCACCTTAAAAAAATTCCTTAGCCTTTGTTAAGGAATTTTTTTAAAAGTATATATAAATCTATAATATTATATACTAAAGAAAGGTAAAATTTATGTATAAAAGAATTATACTAAAGCTTAGTGGTGAAGCATTATCAGGAAATACAGATGAATCCTTTGATAATAAGACTATAAATAAAATCGTTTTACAAATAAAAGAAGTTATAGAAAAAGGGCTTGAGGTTTGCGTTGTCGTTGGTGGTGGAAACTTTTGGCGTGGTAGAAGTGCCAATGAGTCTATGGACAGAACAAAGGCAGACCAAATAGGAATGATGGCAACAATTATGAATGCTATATACTTATCCGATAGTTTTATGAAAAATGGAATAGATTCGGTTGTTATGACACCTTTTATAGTAGGTAACATGACAGAGCAATTTAATAAACAAAAAGCTTTAAATCATTTATTAAATAAAAAAGTTTTAATATTCGCAGGGGGTATAGGTCATCCATTTTTCTCAACAGATACTATAACTGCTCTTAGAGCTTGTGAACTTGAAGCTGATGTTATACTTTTTGCTAAAAGTATAGATGGTGTATATGATAAAGACCCTGCTAAATATAATGACGCTAAAAAATTTGATGAAATACCTTGTAAAGATATAGTAGAAAAAAATCTACAAGTTATAGATATAGCAGCAGCTAATTTATGTTATGAACATAAAATACCAGTAATTATTTTTGGATTATTAGAAAAAGATAGCATAATTAAAGCTAGTATAGGAGAAAAAATAGGTACTATTGTAACAATATAATAATTTTGGAGGGAAAAATATGTCTGATATAAAAGTTTTTGAAGAAAAAATGAAAAAATCAGTTTCAAATCTTGAAAGTGAATTAAGTACTATTAGAGCTGGTAGAGCAAATCCACATGTTTTAGATAAAATAAAGGTAGAAGCTTATGGTATGGAGATGCCTATTAATCAAGTAGGTAACATATCTACACCAGAGGCTAGACTTATACAAATAGCTCCTTATGATATATCTACATTAAAAGATATAGAAAAAGCTATTAATGCATCAGATTTAGGGATTAATCCTTCTAATGATGGAAAAGTTATTCGTCTTGTTTTTCCAGAGCTTACAGAAGAAAGAAGAAAAGAATTAACTAAAGATGTTAAGAAAAAAGGGGAAGATTCTAAAGTAGCTATAAGAAATATTAGAAGAGATGCTATAGATGTATTTAAAAAAATGCAAAAAAATAGTGAAATTACAGAAGATGAACTTAAATCTTTAGAAGATAAAATACAAAAATTAACAGATAAGTATGTTGGTGAAATAGATAAAGCTATTGAACTTAAAAATAAAGACATTATGTCTATATAATTAATTAAAATAATAAAAATACACCTTTAAAAATTAGATAAAACTAATATTTAAAGGTGTATTTTTATTATTTTATAGACTTTTTATTATATTCCTTATATAAGTTTAATTATTAAATAGTAAAAAATATTTTTATATTTTTTTCCTCATAGCATTTAATATAGCTATAACCGATACACCAACATCAGCAAAGACAGCTAACCACATTGTAGTATATCCAAAGATAGCTAATGATAAAACACTAAATTTTATTAATAGTGAAAATATAATATTAGATTTTACAATATTTAATGTTTTTTTACTAATGATTATAGCATCATATATTTTTCTCAAATCATCATTCATTATAACTATATCAGAGGCTTCGATAGCAGCATCTGAACCAACACCACCCATAGCTATACCTACATCCGACATAGCTAATACAGGGGCATCATTAATACCATCGCCAACAAAAGCAACTTTTTTATTTATATTTTTTTGTCTAATATTTTCAAATATAGAGACTTTATCTTGAGGTAAAAGTTCATAATATACTTCATCTAAACCAACAGTTTTTGCAACAAATTCAGCACTTTCTTTTCTATCACCACTAAGCATAATTGTTTTATTTATACCAGATTTTTTTAGTAAATTAATAATATCTTTTGTTTCATTTTTAATTATATCTGACACTACAATACAACCTATATATTCATTATTTTTAGCAACATATATAATGGTATCATTATCATTAATATTTTTATGTTCTATATTATATTTATTTAAAAGTTTACTATTTCCTAATAAAATTTCATCACCATTAATATTACCTTTAAGTCCATGTCCACTTATTTCTTCAAAATTTTCAACTAAATAAGTATTAATGTTTTCTATATTATTTTGACAATATTGAACAATAGATTTTGCAACTGGATGTATGGATAAGCTTTCTAGAGAATATACTATATTTAGTAATTCTAATTTATCAATGTTATTTGTATCTATTTTGCTTATTTCAAAAACACCTTTTGTTAAAGTTCCAGTTTTATCAAAAATAATAGTATCAACAAGACTTAAGTCTTGCATATAGATACTTCC
>CAMMEG010000023.1 GCA_946495765.1 uncultured Eubacteriaceae bacterium | reverse complement strand
TTTTAGCGACTCACTTAGTCTATCAAACTTTTATTCATTTGTCAATACCTTTTTTTAATTTTTATTTATATTTTTATTATTATCTAAATTTAAAATAATATACACTTTATAAAAAATTATATAAATTATTCTTTTGTAAGTTTTGTTTCTGTTCCATCTTCTTCAACTATATAAATATTATCTAGTATTTCTGTTTTAAATTTAGCTCTAAAATTTTTAATATATTCTTTTCTAAGTTTATCTCTTTCTACTATTTCATTTTCTGTAAGCCCTACTGTTTTTGATTTTTTAGCAAGTTCATTTATTCTAACTATAAGTTTATCATTGGTCATAATATCACCCTCATATTGATTATTTAATTATACTATAAATATAATAAAAAACCCTAAGTAACAACTTAGGGTAAAAACGGAGGACAAGGGATTTGAACCCTCGCGCCGCGTTAACGACCTACTCCCTTAGCAGGGGAGCCTCTTCAGCCACTTGAGTAATCCTCCATAAGCAAGCATCATTTATACTGCTTATTCATTATATTATACATTTTAATATTTGTCAATACTATTTTTTAATTTTTTTAAATTTTTTAAATTCCCAAACCAATATTCATTTTACCCCCATTTATCAAATGCTGTCTTATGGCCTTTTGTAAAGAAGTTTTAGGTATAAATTCTTGTATATTTCCATAAAATTTTATCAAATACCCACTGTAAATAATCATCAATTTCAAAATAATTTTCAAGTATATTATAATCTTCTCTAAAACTTTTTATTCGTGAATTTTCACACAGTAACTTTTCTAATTCTCTTCCCAATAACCAGCTAGAACAAAGTATTTTATATTCTGAATTAAAATGTCTTTTAAAAAATTCTTTTGCTTGTGTGTACGATAAATGTAAATTATCTATTTTAAAGTTTACATCACTAGGTATATGAACATAAATAACTTTCTCATTTTTATTTCCATTTATTTTTTCAGCTATATTATCGTCTATAGAACAAATTTCAAATTCTAATTCACCTATTCTAAATAGAGAAAGTGAAAGCTGACGCCAAACCCAAAAACCTCTGTCAAAACTTCATTTTCCAGTCCATTTATAATTTTCTAAAACAAATCTAGAAAAACATTTCATTGTATCTATATATATTTTTTCATCTATATTTTTTTCTATATATTTTTCATAACATTCAATAAAAATAGATAATAAAACATTAAGTTCACATATATTATCTTTATCTAAATTATCTGTATATGTTTTTAAATTTTTATAGGTAATTTGTACTTTATCAAATTTAAAAAAATTTTTATAGAATAATTTACTTTATGTTAATCTATTAAATGAAATTTATCTATCATTTTATTTAGCATTTCTTTAGGCATATCTATTTTACTAAAAAAAATTTATAATATCTTCTTTATTAAAATTTTTCATAGTCAAACCTCTATAAATATTAATTTTGTAAAACTTCTACTTTTAAATATCCAGTTATAATGTTTTTATTTAAAGTTTCAACATTTACTGTATATATACCTTGTTCCAAATTTTCGTCTACTATATAAAATTCCATAATATTGTTAGAATTTTTTTCTACAATTGTATCTTTACTTACTTTATTTCCATCTATATCTTCAACGTAAAGAATAATATCTTCATTGGATTTATTTTCAAAGTATACCTTACATACCTGATTTTTATATAATAATATATCATGTTTAAATAGCTGTAAATTAATATTTTCATCTAAAGTTTTTTCATATAAATAATTATTATCTATATTTTTTTGTAACATTCTAGAACTATTAAATGGTTGAATACTTTCATTTTGCGAATCTGATTCTTGACTTGTTACTCTAGGAGTCGATATATTTTCTGTATTAGTAGTTGTTTGTACTGTACTTTCACTATATAAACTTGTTTGTTCCTGATTATAACTTTCTTCTCTAATAGTATCATCACTATTAGATTGTTCATCTATTTTATTTGTTATGCTTTTCTGTACTTCTTTTATATCTTCACTTGTTGATTGGTCAAATTTTTGCACATTTTCCAAAGTACTATTTTCATTATTACTTTGTATATATTTTTCTATATTATTTTCATTATAAAGTTCACTTTTAATAGGATTATTTTCTATTGCAGTCAAAATATAAAATCCACCAATAAAAATAGCTATAGTTGCTGCCACATAAGAATATTTTTTAAAATATAATATTTTAGGCTTTTGTTTTTGTTCTTTTTTTATATTATCTAATATTTTATACTTTAAATCTGATGATGGTTCTATATCTTCTATATTTTTAAGTTTGACAATTAATTTTTCTAAGCTATAGTATTCATTTTGACAATATTTGCACTCTTTCATATGCTCTTCAAATTGTTTTGTTTCTTGTTGAGAAAGTTGATGTTCTATATAGTCAAACATTTTTTCACAGACTTCTTTGCAATCCATTAGCTCTACCTCCTTTGAAATATTTTAAGAAATAAAACCTATATAGTTTCAAACGTTTTTTATTGAATTTTGTTCCATGTTAAATTTTCAATATATTTTTAAGAGTATTTCTTGCACGATTTAGTCTAGACTTTACTGTACCAATATTAAGCCCCATTATTTCGCTTATTTCATTATAACTAAATCCTTTTATATCTCTTAAAAATACAAGTGACTTATTAATCTCATTTAAACTATTTATAGCCTGTTCTATTTCTAAAAGTCCTTCTTTTTGAATAAGAACATTTTCTGGTGTAGGCTCATTAGAAGCAATTTCCAAAGAAAAGTTATCTTCTTCACCTTCTAAATCCATATCAAGAGATATATTATTTTTACCTTTTCTTTTTCTAATCTCATCTATACATGTATTGTAAGCAATAGTATAAATCCACGTTTTTATACTTTGTTTTCCCTCACATTTATAGATATTTTTATATGCCTTAATAAATACTTCTTGTGTTATATCTTCTGCATCAGAAATATTATTAAATATTCTATAAGCAAGGTTATAAATCATTTTTTCATATTTATCTATTAGTTCTGAAAAGGCTTCTATATCACCTTTTAAAACCTTTTCTACAATTTCTATATCCATATAAACCCTCTTTTAAAATAAGATAAAAAATCCTAAAATACCTATTAATATACCTATAAAAAATCCAAATAAAACATCTATAGGGTAATGTAACCCTGCTATAATTCTAAATACTCCTGTTATTATTGCTAGAGTAATAAAAAATATAATATACTGTGGCATTATATATGTAAGAGATATTGCCAACACCATAGCACTAGCCGAGTGGTTACTTGGCATAGAATTACCGCCTTTATGCTTTACTAGACTTATTATATTCATTTTTTCAAATGGTCTTTTAGAATTTATCTTTTTTCTAAGTATTTTTGCTATAATAATTGTAATTAATGGTACTAGTATATATTTTACTAAAGTTTTATATCCATATCGTTTAAAATTAAAAAAAATATATAAGTACCCTACTAAATACATAATAAAAAATAAATAACAAGAATATATAGTAGTAAAAATAGTTAATTTTTTATGTTTATTACCAAAATTGAATAATATATCAAATATTTTTTGATTTAGCATTATAAAAGCCAATCTCCTTCAAAAACAAATCTTGCAGGTCCTGTCATATATACATTATTATCTTCTTCAGACCAAGATATATTTAATATTCCTCCTAAAAGCTTTACGGAAACATTTTCTCTATTACATTTACCATTTAAAAATGTTGCAACAACAGTTGCACAAGTTCCAGTACCACAAGCAAATGTTTCTCCACTTCCTCTTTCAAACACACGCATTTTAAGACTATTTTCATCAACAACTTCTACAAATTCTATATTAGCTCTTTTAGGAAAGGCTTCATTGCTTTCTAATATAGATCCATATTTATCTACATCAAAGTTGTCTACGTCATCTACAAAAGTTACTGCATGTGGATTACCCATTGATAAGCAAGTAAAAGTAAATTCTCTATCTAAAGCTTTAAGTTTTAAATTTTTAACAATTTCTTCATTAGATATAACTGGTATATCTTTAGGATTAAATATAGGTTCTCCCATATTTACTTTTACATCGGTTACCATATTGTTATTATCTTTAAAAAATTGTAAAGTTTTTATACCTGCCAATGTTTCAACAGTTATTATATCTTTTTTAACTATATTTTTATCATGCACAAACTTACCAACACATCTTATACCATTGCCACACATTTCAGACTCTGAACCATCACTGTTAAACATTCTCATTCTACAGTCTGCTACATTAGATGGCATAACAAGTATAAGTCCATCAGAACCTACTCCAAAATTTCTATTACTCATTTTTATAGCTAATTCATTTGGATTTTGTATATTTTCTTCAAAACAGTTTATATATACATAGTCATTTCCACAACCTTGCATTTTTGTAAATTTCATAATAAATCACTCCAAACTAATTATATAATTTTAAAAAATTGTTCAAATTTACTTATAATAACAAAATTACCTTTTACTTTTAATCTTCCTAACATAAAGGCCTTTTGTAAGGTGCATTTACCATCTAATATTTCTTCCCATACAGCGCTATCTGATATAATGGTTACGTCTGCTGATGGATGTATACCTTCTGTATAGTTACATTCTCCGTTATTTATAACAAAAAAACAATTAAAGTTTTCCTTACCAGATATACTAACTTGCATAATAATATTTATTCCATTAGCAAGTTGTGGTTGAAAATAATGATATAAACTTTGAGTTTTTTGTTTCAGACTACTTATACTTGGCGATATATTAGAAGATTTATCTACATTATTATATTTAATATAATTATTTAATTGTTTTTGTATATTGTTTTCTTCTTCATATTTTTGACCTAATAATTTAGCTATATAACTTATATCATCTTCCTTATTTAGATTATTATCTAAATTTTGTCCTATATATTCATTGTTAATAGAGGTATTTTGATTATATCCTATATTAGTTGATTTTTGTTGATTTTTATATTGATTTAATATTTCATTGATATTATTTTTTTGAATATTATTAATAGCTTGTCTATCTGCATTATTATCAACTTCTTTTTTATATAAATTAGCAACTTGTGCTCCTGTTAAATTTCTTATTTGTTTACTATCATCTTGCTTTATAACATTTTCTATTGTAACACTACTATTTTTAACATCAAAATTATTATTAAATTCTTGATTTCTTATTAGCCCATAATTAAAAGGATTTGCTACAAAAAACTTACGGTTTTGTTTAACTATACGATAATAATCTTCTGCATATTTTTCTATCATTTCTTTAATTTCATTAGATATTTCTATATTAGTTAAATAATCTTTTCCTATAAGCATATTATTAGCATTAATACCACCCAAAGACCCAATAATCATTTTCATATAATTACCAGTAATATATTCACTATTATCTGAAGATGTTACTATAGATATGCAATGCTTATCTTTTAATATATCTTTATATAAATTATAGTCTAGATGTTCTAAAAATACTTGCATAGCACCATTAGGGGCAAATCTTTGTGCTGTCATAGCAAATATAACTCCTTGAGCATTTTGAATATGATTAATTATATTTTCTATAATAGGTTGTTTAATACCATTATAATAACCTATATCTACTTTTGTTATATCTAATGTATCAACTTTAACACCTATTTCATTTAATGTATTTTTAAAAATATTAAAAACATAATCTAATTTTTGCTCAAAAGGAGAAACTCCAGAATATATACAAATCATTTGCATAATAATCCTCCTATTTAAACTATTTTGTTAAATTTGTAAATTATTTTAATTATATCATAGTATCAAGCATATATAAAGACATAATTAAATAATTTTTTACTTAACTTTTATTATTTAAAACTAGCATAATATAAAAAACTAATATTGACAAAAATACTTTGTTATGTTAAACTAACTATCGTTAGCAGCAAATAATTATAATAAAATATTTTTATGGAGGTAGTATGAAACAAATCTATAAAAAATTTACATATATTATTATACTTATAATACTAAGTTTAATTTCTCTTCAAATAGGTGTTAAAGATTTTAGTTTAATAGGTGCTTTATTTAATAATCCTGAAGATGTTTTTTTAATAACTATAAGTAGATTGCCTAGACTTTTAGCTATTATTATTACAGGTGCTGGTCTTAGTATATGTGGACTTATAATGCAAACTATTACAAATAATAAGTTTGTATCACCTTCAACTGCTGGTACTATGGAATGGTGTAAACTTGGTGTATTAATATCAATACTATTTTTTGGTGGAGAACATAAATTAATAAAAATAATAGTTGCATTTATAATAGCTTTAATTGGTAACTTTTTCTTTATGTTAATATTAAAAAATATAAAATTTAAAAATAGTCTTATGGTTCCTCTTATAGGTATGATGTTAGGAAGTGTTATTTCTTCTATTACAAGTTTTATCTCATATAAATATGAACTAATACAAAATATATCTGCTTGGTTACAAGGCAACTTTTCTACAGTAATAAAAGGTAATTATGAAATACTATACTTAGGTATACCAACTGCTATAATAACTTATATATATGCAAATAATTTTACTATTGCAAGTATGGGTGAAGAGTTTGCAATAAATCTTGGTGTAAATTATCAAAAAATAGTAACTATTGGTCTTATACTTGTTTCTTTTATTACTTCATTAATTGTAGTAACTATTGGTAGTATACCATTTGTTGGTCTTATTATACCTAATATAGTTTCTATGATGAAAGGAGATAGTATAAAAAACACTATTTTTGATATTTCAGTAATAGGCTCTATATTTGTGTTATTATGTGATATTTTAGGTAGAATTATTATTTATCCTTATGAAATAAGCGTAAGTACAATAATAAGTATTGTTGGAAGTATTATTTTCTTATTTATCTTATTTAAAAAAGAAAAATAATTGTAAAGGAAGGAAGTTATGTCTAATAAAAAGAAAATTTTTATATTAACTATATTAGTATTAATATCTTGTGGCTTATCTCTATTTTTAGGCATAAATAAAGATAACATAGGCTTTTTTTTACCTAGAAGAGCTACAAAACTTTTAGCAATATTAATTTCTAGTTATTGTATAGGTTATTCTACGGTAAGTTTTCAAACTATAACAAATAATAGAATATTAACGCCTAGCGTTATAGGATTAGATTCTCTATATATGTTTGTTCAAACAATTATTGTTTACTTTTTTGGGTCTAAAACGTTATCTATGATGAGTGGATACACTAATTATTTTTTATCTATATGTTTTATGATATTCTTTTCTTTAATATTATTTATAATACTATTTTTAAAAGAAAATAGAAATTTATACTTTTTAATATTAGCAGGTATGATTGTAGGTAATCTTTTTGGTGGTTTGTCTACGTTTATGCAAGTTATATTAGACCCAAATGAGTTTTTAGTTTTACAAGGTAAAATGTTTGCTAGTTTTTCTAATGTAAATGAAGAACTATTGTTTATAAGTGTTTTAATAATATTAGCATTATTTATAATAAGTATAAGAGATTATAATACACTTGATGTTTTATCTCTTGGTAAGGAGCATTCTATAAATCTTGGTGTAAAATACAACCATTTTGTATTAAAAAATCTAATTATTATAACTGTATTAATATCTGTGTCTACTGCTCTAACAGGACCTATAACATTTCTTGGTATATTGGTAGCAAGTATAGCAAGAGAGCTTATGAAAACTTATAAACATACGTATAGAATAACTTGCGCTGTACTTATTGGATGCTTTGCTTTAGTTTTTGGTCAATTTTTAGTAGAGAAAGTATTTAGATTTACAACAACTGTTAGTGTAATTATAAACTTTATTGGTGGAGTATACTTTATATACTTAATATTAAAGGAGGCTAAGAAATAATGATAAAATTAAAAAATATAATAAAAAAATATGGCGATAAGCCAATTATAGATAATGTTTCTTTAGATATACCAAAAGGTCAAGTTATAGCATTTATTGGTGCTAATGGAGCTGGTAAAAGTACATTAATATCTATAATAAGCCGTACTTTATCTAAAAATAGTGGTGAAGTTTTTATAGATGAAAAAGAGCTTTCAAAATGGGACACTAGTGAATTATCTAAAAAAATGTCTATATTAA
Organism: uncultured Eubacteriaceae bacterium; assembly: GCA_946495765.1. Classification (GTDB taxonomy): domain Bacteria; phylum Bacillota; class Clostridia; order Lachnospirales; family CAG-274; genus Tyzzerella. Next base: position 12,442 of record CAMMEG010000023.1, on the reverse strand, counting down.
AACAATCTAATAATTTAAATATAAGACTTACTGTTAAAGAATTAGTTAGTTTTGGTCGTTTCCCTTATTCTAAAGGTAGACTTACTAAAGAAGATAATGAACATATAGATAATGCTATTAAATATATGGGTATAGAGCACCTTAAAGATAGATATTTAGATGAATTATCTGGTGGGCAAAAACAAATGGCTTTTATATCTATGATTATAGCTCAAGATACTGAATATATTTTTTTAGATGAGCCTCTTAATAATCTTGATATGCACCATTGTGTTAAAATAATGAAAAATGTTAAAAAACTTGCTAGAGAAATGGGCAAAACTGTTATTATTGTTATTCACGATATAAACTTTGTATCTTTATATGCAGATCATATTATAGCAATGAAAGATGGTAAAATAATAAAAAATAGTAAAAAAGAAGAAATTATACAAGAACCTATACTAAAAGAAATATATGGTATGGATATACAAGTAAAAAATATAGATGGTAAAAACATTTGTTTATATTATTCATAAATAGATAATATAAACAAAAAACATTTATAATTTTTATTAAAAAATAAAATCAAAATTTAATTATAAATATAAAGGAGATTTTTAAAATGAAAAAATTAGTAAAACTTTCAATTACACTTTTAATGGCATCAAGCCTTTTTGCTTGTAGTGCTAACACAAATCAAACTGATACTTCTAGTCAGACAGAAGTTACTTCTGAACAATCTTCAGAAAATACTGATAATAATCAATCTACTGAAAGTGAAGTTACTATTACTCATTCTAAAGGGACAACTACTGTAAAAACAAATCCTAAAAAAGTTGTAGTTTTTGATATGGGTGTTTTAGATATAATGGATAAATTAGAAGTTGATGCAGAATTTGCAGTTCCTGTAAGTAATGTACCTTCTTATTTACCAGAATATGAAAATGCTACTAATGCTGGTGGTCTAAAAGAACCAGATTTGGAAACTATCTATACATTTGCACCAGATGCAATCTTTATAAGTGGTAGACAATCTGATTATTATGACCAATTAAATGAAATTGCTCCTACTATATATGTAGATTTAGATACTACAAAATATATGGAAGACCTTAAAACTAATGTTATTAATATTGGTAAAATCTTTGGTAAAGAAGACTTAGCTTTAGAAGAATACAATAAAATTGAAACTAAAGTAAATGAAGCTAAAGAAAAAATTAGCAATATTGATGATAGAGCTCTTATTATATTAACAAATAGTGGTAAAATTAGTGCTTATGGTGCTGGTTCAAGATTTGGAATTATTCACGATACGTTAGGCTTTAAAGAAGCTGATGAAAACATGTATGCTGATACAGAAATTACTACTCATGGTAAAGAAGTTTCTTATGAATATATTTCTGAAATCAATCCTGATATTTTATTTGTAGTAGATAGAGATGCTGTTACCGGTGGTGAAAGCGATGCTACATCTACATTAAACAATGATTTAGTTAATAATACAAATGCAGGTAAAAACGGAAAAATTATTATGCTTGACCCAGAAGTTTGGTATATAGTTGCTGGTGGTTTAAGCTCAGTTAACACTATGATTGATGAAGCAATTAGTGCGTTAAATTAACTATTAAACCCTATATAAAGGTATATAAACTCTTATATAGGGTTTATTTTAGTAAAAAATTTTTTCAAAAAATAATTTATATATATTATAATAATATTTATTAATAAAGTTTTTAATAAATAGAACAAATAAAAAATATATAAAGTATTATAAATACTATAATATTATATTTTAATAATACTATAAAAAATTAAAAAATAATTAAGGGCTATACTTTTAATTAACTTCTTTACAGTCTAAATCCAACTATATTTTTTACAAACCATATCTTAAGGCTCTTTAAATTTATAATTTGGTATTCTTATTATCCAAGAAAATTAATATAATCTTTTAACTTATTTTATATAATACTATTTTATTATAATTAATTCCTTATTATATTTCTATGTTATTTTTTTATTTCTTATAAATCTATCTAAATAATATGCTTTAATATACTTTACTTTATACCAAAAAATTATATTTAAATACTCAATTTTATGTAATATACTTGACAATATATATGTAACTTTTACAGACTTCATCTTCTATTTTTCTATATCTTTTTATTTACATAAGTTCCTTAATATTTTTTTCTATATACTCTCTTATATTTACATATATCACTTATCTTCTATATTTGTAAATTATTTATAACTCTACTTTTATATTCACTAAACTATTACTATTCATTTTAAATATCTTATTTACATTATAATATATTATTGAGAAACTTATATTTATTTCCTAATATTAAATTCTTTTTTCTACTTACAAACCCTATCTTTTTATAACTATGTATATAAAAAATTCTACTATCTAATAAAAGAGCTGAAGATTTTATCTTCAGCTCTTTTATTAGATAAGTTCAATAATAACTTCTTCTGCACCATCGCCACGTCTAGCACCAAGTTTAATTATACGAGTATAACCACCTGGTCTACCAACATATTTTGGAGCAATTTCTTCAAACATTTTTTTAGGCATATCAACAACAACTGTATTACTTCTTTTTTTTCTACCATCAACAGGTACTTCAGTTATAGGATAAAGTATACTAAGCATTTTTCTTCTAGCATTTAGTCTTGAAGGAAGGTCTTTTTTAATAGTTTTATCAACTTCATCAAAAACAGTAACTTTTTTACCATTTACAACTTCCTTAATTCTTCTACCTTCAGAATCTTTTTTAGCTACTTTAGCTTTAACAGTAACTTCTTCAAAATTATCTTTTTCTTTAATAGCAAGAGTTATTAACTTTTCAGCTATTCTTCTAATTTCTTTAGCTTTGGCTTCAGTAGTTTTAATTTTGCCATGATATAAAAGGTTAGTTACTTGATTGCGAAGTAACGCCTTACGTTGGCTTGATGTACGCCCAAGTTTTCTATATCCAGCCATTATTAATCCTCCTTAATAATAATTATTCATCACTAGGACTTAAAGCAAGCCCAAGCTCTGCCATTTTTCCAAGAACTTCTTCTAAAGACTTACGTCCTAGATTACGCACTTTCATCATATCATCTTCAGTTTTATTTGCAAGGTCTTCAACTGTGTTAATACCTGCACGTTTAAGACAGTTATAAGAACGAACAGAAAGGTCAAGCTCCTCTATACTAAGCTCAAGAACCTTTTCTTTCTTGCCTTCTTCTTTTTCGACCATAATTTCTGTATTTTTAGCGTTATCAGATAAATCAATAAATAATGCTAAATGTTCATTAAGTACTTTAGCAGCTAAACTTACTGCATCATCTGGACTGATAGTACCGTTAGTCCAAATTTCAAAAGTAAGCTTATCATAGTCAGTTATTTGTCCTACACGAGTATCTTCAACAAGAAAGTTAACTCTTTCTACAGGTGTATATAAAGAATCTACTGGAATCATTCTAATAGATTGATCCGGTTTTTTGTTTTTAGCAGCCTCTACATAGCCTCTACCTTTAGTAATAGTTATTTCCATAAAAAGTTTACTTTCAGGTCCGCCACTTAATGTAGCAATGTGTAAATCTGGATTTACTATTTCTATATCAGAATCTACTTTTATATCTCTAGCCTTAATCTCACCTTCACCACTAAAATCTATATAAGCCATTTTAGGTTCATCACTACTACTATTATTCTTAATAGCAAGATTTTTAAGGTTTAAAATAATTTCCGTAACATCTTCTTTAACACCTGGAATAACGCTAAATTCGTGTGGAACACCGTCAATTTTTATATTGCTAACAGCAGCTCCTGGCAAAGTAGATAAAAGTATCCTTCTTAAAGAGTTACCAAGAGTAGTACCATATCCTCTTTCTAAAGGTTGAGCAATAAATTTACCATATCTTTTATCCTCTGATATTTCAGCAATTTCAATGCGAGGTTTTTCAAATCCTAACACTAATTTAACCTCCCTTATAAATATCTTAAACTAATAATATTTTTTAGGAAAAAAATATTTTCCCTAAAAAATATTAGATTATTATTTAGAATATAACTCAACGATAAGTGTTTCGTTAATAGGTAAGTCAAGTTGTTCTCTAGAAGGCATAGTAACAACACTTCCTTTAAGATTTTCTGTATCTGCAGTTAACCAAGCTGGAACAACTCTTGAACCTGTAACCTCAAGTACATCTTTAAATCTTTGTAAGTCTTTTTTATTTTCTTTTACTTCAATAACATCACCTACTTTAACTTGATAAGAAGGTATGTTAACTTTTTGTCCATTTACACGAATTAAATTATGACGAACAATTTGTCTAGCTTCCTTTCTAGTACGACCAAGACCTAATCTATAAACTACGTTATCAAGTCTAAGTTCAAGAAGCATAAGAAGGTTTTCACCAGTAATACCGTGCATATTATCTGCTACTTTGTAGTAGTTTCTAAATTGTTTTTCTAAAACACCATATATAAATTTAACTTTTTGTTTTTCTTTTAATTGAATACCATATTCGCTTAATTTTCTCATTGTTCTTTTACGTTTACTAGATTTTTTAGTAACACCAAGAACAATAGGGTCGATACCAAGGTATCTGCATCTTTTAAGAACAGGACCCATATCTCTAGCCATCTTTAAATAGCACCTCCTAATTTATATCTATGATTAAACTCTTCTTCTTTTTGGTGGTCTACAGCCGTTGTGAGGAACTGGTGTAACATCCTTAATCATAGTTACATCAAGACCAGCTGCTTGTAAAGCACGAATAGCAGCTTCTCTACCACTTCCAGGACCTTTTACAAAAACTTCAACTGTTTTTAAACCATAATCTTTAGCAGCAAGAGCGGCTTTATCTGCAGCCATTTGAGCTGCATAAGGAGTAGATTTTCTAGAGCCTCTAAACCCTAATTCACCAGCACTTGCCCACGAAAGAGCATTACCAGAAGCATCTGTAATAGTTACAATTGTATTATTAAAAGTTGACTGAATATGTGCTTGACCACGCTCAACAACTTTTCTGTCGCGACGTCTACGGCCTGTAGATTTTTTTACTGTCTTTTTAGCCATTTAACTCTAAACCTCCTTCAAAAGATTATTTTTTCTTATTAGCAACAGTTCTTCTAGGACCTTTTCTAGTTCTAGCATTAGTTTTAGTTTTTTGTCCTCTAACAGGAAGACCTTTTCTATGACGGATACCTCTATAGCATCCAATCTCAACAAGGCGTTTAATGTTAAGAGCAATCTCTCTTCTTAAATCACCTTCAACAGTTTGAGTAGCATCGATTACTTCACGAATTTTAGCTACTTCATCGTCAGATAAATCTCTTACTCTAGTATTTGGATCAATACCAGCTTCAGCTAATATTCTATTAGAACTAGCACGTCCGATGCCATATACATAAGTAAGACCAATTTCTATACGTTTCTCTCTTGGTAAGTCAACACCCGCAATACGAGCCATTAATTCTTGCACCTCCTGAAAATTAGGTTATTAATAACCTTTAAGATTATATTTTCCTTTTATAAACATATATTTAAAATACTTTAAATTGTCATATCTAAAGTATTAATATCAGTTCGACTGATTTTTAAAGGTTCTCGTACCCTTAAATACCATATTAACCTTGTTTTTGTTTATGTTTAGGGTTTTCACAAATAACTCTGATAGCCCCTTTTCTTCTAATTATTCTGCATTTTTCACACATAGGTTTAACAGATGGTCTAACTTTCATTTTCTAAACTCCTTTCATCATTTATCTCTCCAAGTAATCCTACCTTTAGTTAAATCATAAGGAGACATTTCTATCATAACTTTATCTCCAGGAATAATTCTAATAAAGTTCATACGTAGTTTACCTGATATATGAGCTAGGATTTGATGTCCATTTTCAAGCTCCACTTTAAAAGTAGCGTTAGGAAGCTTTTCAAGGACAGTACCTTCCACTTCGATAACATCGTTTTTAGACAAGGTATAAAACCTCCTTAATACTATTACAATTAAATTTTAAAAGACTCTAATGCTTTTCTAATATCTGCATCTAGCAAATAAAGATTTTCATCAAGCTTCTTTTTTATATTATAATCTATTTTGTTAACAATTTGAACATGTTTTTTCTTTTTTTTCTTAGGTTTTTCTAATTTTCTTAGTTCACCATCAACCAAGTATAAAAATTCGTCATCAAGACCAAAAATTATAAAAGGTCGTCTTTTATCACGTCCACATTTAGAATAAACAACTTGACCTTTGGTATACAACCTAATTCACCTCAATATAAAAATCTTAAAGTGTTAGAATTTCTGGTTCTTCTTCTGTTATAAGTATAGTATTTTCATAATGAGCACATAAAGAACCGTCTTTTGTAACAACTGTCCAGCCATCTTGAAGCACTTTTATATCTTTTGCTCCAACATTTACCATAGGTTCAATAGCTAAAGTCATTCCTTTTATAATTTTAGGACCTTTTTTACCAAGTGGTCTATAATTAGGAACTTGAGGATCTTCGTGCAAATTTTTGCCAACACCGTGCCCCACATAATCTCTAACTACTGAAAATCCATTATTCTCAATATACTTTTCTATAGCAGCAGATATATCATATAAATAATATCCAACCTTTGCAAATTTTATCCCTTCAAAGAAAGATTGTTTAGTAACTTCTATAAGCTTAATAGCTTCGTTAGATATATTACCAACTGGAAAAGTTCTAGCTGCATCTGCATGGAAACCATTTTTGTATGTTCCCACATCAATACTAATAATATCGCCTTCTTTAAGAATAATATCTGAAGGTATTCCATGTATTAATTGATTATTAACTGATGCACATATAGTAGCTGGGAAACCACCATAACCTTTAAAAGAAGGTATAGCATCTTTAGATTTAATAAAATCAAAAGCTATTTTGTCAAGCTCTTTTGTAGAGATGCCTGGTTTAATATATGACTTCAAAAGCTCTAAAACACTTGCATTTATTTTACCAGCTTCTCTCATACTTTGTATATGCTTTTCATTTTTTATTGTAATAGCCATTATTTAGCTCCTTCTAAAGCATCTATTAGTTGCTTACTTATGTCATCAATGTTACCAACACCACTTACTTCTAAAAGGAGTCCTTTATTTTTATAATAATCAATTATAGGTGATGTAGATTTATGATAAACTAAAAGCCTATTTTTAACAGTTTCTTCATTATCATCTTTACGCTGAACAAGCTTAGAACCACATTCACCACAAATACCATCTTCTTTAGGTGGGTTATATTTAATATGATACATTTGACCACATTTTGGACAACCACGTCTCCCAACCATACGTTCTATAATAAGGTCATCATCAACACTTATTAATAATGCCTTATCAATATTACCAACTATAGAAGTTAAATTTTCTGCTTGTTCTACATTACGAGGATATCCATCTAGTATAAATCCATTTTTGCAATCATTCTTTTTAATTCTATTAGAAAGAAGTTCCTCTACAATCTCATCTGAAACGAGTTCACCAGCGTTCATTATATCTATAATCTTCAAACCAAGTTCAGTTTTAAGATTAATTTCTTCTCTTAATAAATCACCAGTAGAAATATGGGCTATGTCAAAATGCTTTGATAAAACTTTAGCCTGTGTACCTTTTCCAGCTCCTGGACTTCCTATAATTACAAGTTTCATATTTTATCCTTCTTTCAAAATAACATTCATAATTAGTTAATATAGAGAAAGTGCAATGCACTCCCTCGAATTAACAATTTTTAATTAACCTAAAAATCCTTTATAGTTTCTCATTAAAAGTTGAGAATCAAGTTGCTTAACAATCTCTAATGCAACACCAGTTACGATAAGAAGTGTTGTTCCACCAAGCCCAACATTTATTTTAAATATCCATTCAAATAATACTGGTACCATTGCTATAATAACATAAAAACAAGCACCTATTAAAGATATTTTATTTACAACATTTTGTATAAAATCTGAAGTAGGTCTGCCTGGTCTAATACCAGGTATAAATCCACCATTTTTTTTCATATTTTCTGCAACTTCAATTGGATTGAAAGAAAATGATGTATAAAAAGATGTAAAACAAAAAATTAATATAATATATAATATGGCACCTACAGGATTAGTTATATTTAAAATACGCACTACTTCTTGTAACCAAGTAGGTGGTGTTTGCCAAAGTTGAGCAATAGTTTGTGGAAATTGCAATATAGATATTGCAAATATGATAGACATAACACCTGCAATATTAACCTTAATAGGTATAAATGTAGATTGTCCACCATACATTTTTCTTCCAACCATTTTTTTAGAGTATTGTACTGGGATTCTTCTTTCACCATCTTGAACAAGAATAACAAATGCTATAAGAAGAATAAATAAAACTACAATTATAGCTAATTTTATATATGCAGCTGCTCCACCACCTACAGTATCCACATATAAAGTTATAATAGTTTGTGGTAAACTAGCTAAAATATTAGCAAAGATAATAAAAGAAGTACCATTACCAATTCCTTTTTCAGTTAATCTTTCACCAAGCCACATAACAAATATAGTACCTGCTACCATAGATAATGCTGCTACAAAATATACCCACACGTTTTGATAGACAAAAGCACCCCTTAGTGATAAGATTTGTCCTATAGCCTGCATAAAAGCTAATATAACTGCTAATACACGAGTATATTTATTTATAATTTTTCTACCTTGTTCACCTTCTTTATTAAGATGTTCAAGTTTAGGTATGGCAACTGTTAAAAGTTGCATAATAATTGATGAAGTAATGTATGGACCTATACCTAAAGCAAAAATTGTTCCAAAAGCACCACCAGTAATAATACTATATAAAGTATTATTAGCATTTGTACTTAAATCTGCTATATTAATACCTGGAACTGTTATTTTTGTACCTATTCTTATAACTAAAATCATAAGAATCATAAAAATTATTCTCTTACGTAAATCAGGTACTTTCCAAGCATTTCTAAAGGTTGAAAACATTAAATCACCTCAGCTTTTCCGCCTGCTGCTTCAATTTTTTCAATAGCTGTTTTACTAAATAAATTTACTTTTACAATAATGTTTTTAATGTTTAATTCTCCATTACCAAGAATTTTAACACCATCTCTAGGATTACTTACTAAACCTTTTGATTTAAGAGCATCAATATCAATAGTAGCTCCATCTTCAAAAACATTTAAAAAACTTACATTAATAGCAACAATTTCTTTATGGTTTCTACAATGGAATCCTCTCTTAGGTATTCTTCTATAAAGAGGCATTTGACCACCTTCAAATCCTGGTCTTACACCACCACCAGAACGTGCATTTTGACCTTTATGACCTCTACCTGCAGTTTTACCATTACCAGAACCGTGTCCTCTTCCTTTACGGAATGCTTTACCTTTTGAACCTTGAGCTGGTCTTAATTCACTTAAATTCATTTAAGGTACACCTCCTTCTATTTAGATTTCTTCAACTTTAACTAAATGTTTCACTTGTTGAATCATACCTCTAATAGCAACATTGTCTTCTTTAACAACAGAACTATTAGTTTTTTTAAGTCCTAAAGCTTCAACAGTTTTTTTATGTTTAGGAATAGCACCAATTGTAGATTTAACTAAAGTAATTTTTAAACTCATTTATATGCCCTCCTTAACCTAAAATTTCTTCAACTGTTTTACCACGAAGTCTAGCAACACGTTCAGGAGTAGTTACTTTGTTTAATCCTTCAATAGTTGCATTAACAACGTTTTTCTTATTATTAGAACCTAAAGATTTTGTTCTAATATTTTTAATACCTGCAAGCTCTAATACAGCACGAGCAGGACCACCAGCAATTACTCCAGTACCTTCTGGAGCTGGTTTTAATAACACAGTTGCACTTCCAAATTTACCAATCATTTCATGATAAATACTATTATCTTTATTACGTTCAACATAAATAAGGTTTTTAATAGCATCTTCTTTACCTTTTCTAATAGCGTCAGGTATTTCAGTTGCTTTACCAAGGCCAACACCAACGTGTCCGTTTTCATCACCAACTACTACTAATGCTGCAAAACGAAAAGTACGACCACCTTTAACAACCTTAGTAACACGTTTAATAGTAACAACCTTATCTTTTAAATCAAGCGTACTCGCATTAATTTTGTTTTTCAAGATTTTCCCTCCTTACTAAAATTGTAATCCAGCTTCTCTAGCTGCTTCAGCTAAAGCCATAACTTTGCCTTGATATATATAACCGCCACGGTCAAATACTACTGTATTAATACCTTTAGCGATAGCTTTTTTAGCAACTTCAGTACCAACTACTTTAGCTGCTTCAACATCTGATGTTTTAGAAAGCTTGCCTTTAATATCCGCTTCCATAGTAGATGCAGAAACTATTGTATTACCTACTGTATCATCTATAATTTGAGCATAAATATGCTTATTACTTCTAAATACTGCTAATCTAGGTCTTTGTGCTGTACCACTTACTTTATTACGAATTCTTAAGTGACGTTTTTCTCTAGCTTCAGCACGTGATGGCTTTCTTATCATAGTGTCCTCACCCCTTTATTATTTTTTACCTGTTTTACCAACTTTACGTCTAATGTGTTCAGTAGCATATTTAATACCTTTACCTTTATAAGGTTCAGGTGGACGTTTAGATCTAATTTCCGCAGCAAACTGCCCAACTTTTTCTTTATCAATACCAGAAACAATAATTTTATTACTTCCTTCAACAGTAGTAGTTATACCTTCTGGATCAACCATTTCAACAGGGTGAGAATAACCTAAAGTAAGGTTTAATTTGTTACCAGATTTAGCAGCTCTATAACCAACCCCGTTTATTTCAAGTTCCTTAGTATAGCCTTCTGTAACACCAACAACCATATTATAAATAAGTGTTCTAGTAAGACCATGTAAAGATTTATATCTTTTTAAATCACTAGGTCTAGTAACAACTACTTCGTTGTTTTCAACTGTGATAGTCAAATCGTCAACTAATTTACGAGTTAAAGTACCTTTAGCACCTTTAACAGTAATAACATTGCCTTCCTCAAGCTTAACATCTACACCAGCTGGGATAGCAATAGGTAATCTACCTATACGTGACATTTATTGCACCTCCTGTTTCTTAATTACCAAACAAAAGCGATAATTTCTCCGCCAACACCAAGTTTTCTAGCTTCTTTGTCTGTAACAATTCCTTTATTAGTAGAGATAATAGCAGTACCAAGACCGCCTAAAACTCTAGGAAGCTCTTCTTTGTTAGCATAAACTCTAAGACCAGGCTTAGAAATTCTTTTTATACCAGAAATAACCTTTTCGTTTTTATCTTTTCCATATTTTAACGTGATACGTAAAGTCTTTTTCACGCCATCTTCAATTAATTCAAAACCTTTTACATAGCCTTCATTTACTAAAATGTTAGCAATAGCTTCTTTCATTTTAGAAGAAGGTATATCAACTGTATTATGTTTTGCAGTATTTGCATTTCTAATTCTTGTAAGCATATCTGCAATAGGATCGCTCATTGACATTATAAAATCCTCCTTTCCAAAATTACCAACTAGCTTTTTTTACTCCCGGGATTTGACCTTTATAGGCTAATTCACGGAAACAAATACGACATATACCAAATTTTCTTAAATAACCATGTGGTCTACCGCAAATTCTACAACGAGTATAAGCTTGTGTTGAATGTTTTGGTTTTCTTTGTTGCTTCACGACCATAGATTTTTTAGCCATATCCTTGCTCCTCCCTTATTTTTTAAACGGCATACCGAATAATGTTAATAATTCTCTTGCTTCTTCATCTGTTTTAGCAGTAGTAACAAAAACAATATCCATACCTCTGATTTTATCAATTTTATCATATCTGATTTCAGGGAACATAAGTTGTTCTTTAACACCTAAAGTATAGTTACCTCTACCATCAAATGAGTTAGCACTAACACCACGGAAGTCACGAACACGAGGTAAAGCTAAATTTATTAATCTATTAGCAAAGCTATACATTTTTTCGCCTCTAAGTGTAACTTTACAACCAATAGGCATTCCTGCACGAAGTTTAAACGCAGCGATAGATTTTTTAGCTTTAGTAACAATAGGTTTTTGACCAGCAATAATAGCTAAGTCTGCAGCTGCATTTTCGATAGCTTTAGCATTTTCTTTTGCTTCACCAAGTCCCATATTGATAACAATTTTTTCAATTTTTGGAACTTCCATTTTATTTTTATATGAAAACTTTTTCATCATAGCATCAACGATTTGATTTTCATAGTATTCTCTTAAAGCGTTCACAGTAAAATGTACCTCCTTTCTTAATCAATAACTTCTCCAGTTTTTTTGATTATTCTCTTTTTAACTCTTTTACCATTTACTTCTTCAATTTTATATCCAAGTCTGCTCGCTTTACCATTGTGTAAATACATTACATTAGAAGCATCAATAGG
>CAMMEG010000022.1 GCA_946495765.1 uncultured Eubacteriaceae bacterium | reverse complement strand
TATTTCTAAACTTTATCGCGTTGTGTTTGTTATTTAATTTTCAATGTTCAATATAACTCATTAACTTGAGTGCTTATGTATAATAACATAATAAATTAACTATGTCAACACATTTTTTAAATTTTTTCAAAATCTTTATTATAATTAACTATTTCTACATTTATGTTTTAACTTTTCATAACTTTTCAAAGACAAAAAATTCATCTTTCCAACTTATTTTTTCATTATCATTTACTCTATTATGTTTATTTTTTCCTTTATGATATTTATTAACAAATTCTACAATGTGAAATCCACATTTATTAACATAAAAATTAATATTACGTTTTTCAAAATAAGGAGTTACTAATTTCCACTCTTTTGTTTTAGGGTATTTTTCTTCAATAGTTTTCCATATATCTTGACCAATACCTAGATTATGATATTTAGGATAGAGATAAAACAATTCAATAGAATTGTTTTGTGTTTCATTATTAATATTTAATACAACTCCACCAACTTTTTGTTCACTATAAATAATATTATATATTTCTGCTCCTAGAGCATTAAAAGATTTTTCAATTTCTTCATCTGATATTACATTCTCCAAACTCTTTAATTACAGCAACTTCAAATGATTCTTTTAAGCCTTTTTTAAATTCTGTTAATTCTGATTTTTTTTTGTAGGTTGTAATAAAATATTTTTATCCATAAAATTGTAAATCCTTTCTAATCCTTTCTTTGTAAATTTTAATATATAACTTAAAATTTTTAAATAATATTATAGAATATAAAAACTTAACAATCAATTTAACTTATTTATTTTTATGTTTTAACAAATTTAATATATAATATTTTAAATTATAAACAACATTAAAAATATAGTTAAATTATAAATCCAACTATAAAATAATTAATATATTATTATAGTTGGATTTATAGTATATTATATACTAAAGTTTAATTTATATATCTATTAATATCTTCAAAATCTATGCTAGGATGCATAGCTATATTTATAGCATTAGCTATTATTTTAGACAATCTTTCTATTACAGCATCTACCTCTTTTGGAGTAACAAATAAATTACCAGTATAAGGATTTAAAATATTATTAATAAGATTATATTTTTCTTCCTTATCTAAATCTTTTATCATTTTATAAAATTCTTTTCCACCTTTAATCTCATTTACTAAACTATCTATCATTAAATCTATTGTATCATTAACTAAAGTTCCAGCATCTACAACAGTAGGTACTCCAATAGCTATAACAGGAACTCCCAAAGTTTCTTTATTTAAAATTTTTCTTTTATTACCCATACCTCCTCCTGGAGCAATACCGGTATCAGACATTTGTATTGTAGCATTTATTCTAGACGTTTTTCTTGTAGCTAAAGCATCAATTGCTATTACTATATCGGGTTTTAATCTATCTACTACACCTTTTACTATTTCAGCTGTTTCTATACCTGTTATACCCATGACTCCAGGAGATATAGCACTAACAGGTCTTACGCCATCATCTATCTCTTCTGGTAAAGTATCTTTTATGTGCCTTGTGACTAGCACTTTAGATATAACTTTTGGTCCTAATGCATCAGGTGTTACATTCCAATTACCAAGACCTACTATTAGTATAGTAGAATTTTCATTTAAATTACAAAGTTTTACAAGATTTTTACTAAATATATTAACTATTTTTTCGTGCATTATCACGTCATTTTCTTTCATAGATTCACTTTCTATTGTAACATAATTGCCAATAGGTTTACCCATAGCTTGTTTTCCTTTTTCATCTTTAATTTTTACCCATGATATTTCTATATTTTCTACATTGTCTATATATAATTCTACTCCTGGTATATTAGTATCATCTGTTTCTTTTGTTATCATTTCTGTAACTTCTATTGCTAAATCTGTTCTTATAGAATAATTGTTCATAAAAATTCTCCTTTTCAAAAAGTTTTGCACAAAAAGTTGATAACTTGTTTATAAGTTGTCCTTTTTCTTATTATTTATCAACATTTCCACTATATATAGTGTTGATAGTTTTATTTTTTACTAAATAATTGTGGATAACTTTTTTTATTTATATAGTTATATTTATATCTTTTGTAAAAAATTTTTTATTATACATATTGACTTATTTTAAATTTTATTTTAAAATTATATGGTGTTTAATTCCGACAATAATAAGTTATGTTTAAATTTATTATTGTGGTCCGTCCGACAATATTTTACCCTCTAATATTATATTGTTAAATAATAAGTTTTTTAAATCTAGGAGGAATTTTAAAATGGCAAATATTAAATCTGCTAAAAAACGTATTTTAGTTACTGCTAAAAAAACAATGAGAAATAAAATGATTAAATCTAGCGTTAAAACAGCTATTAAAAAAGTTTTAACAGCTAATACTAAAGATGAAGCTAAAGTAGCTCTTATAAACGCTACTAGAGTTATTGACAAAGCTTGTTCTAAAGGTGTATATCATAAAAATAATGCATCTAGAAAAAAATCTAGACTTACTAAATTAGTTAATAAAATGTAAATATGAAAAAATAAATAAAAAGTACTTGCAAAAGTAATAATAAAAATAAAGCCCTTACTTAGTAAGGGCTTTATTTTTATTATTACTTCATATTTTTTTAAATATAAAACATTTAAAAAATTTACTAATTTATTGTTATAGACCAACTATTTTCATATTTCTTATTAGACTCTAAACAAATAAGGTTATCTTGCTTTTCTATATCTTCTATTACTCCATCTCTAGATGGTAAAGATGTCCAAGGCTCAATACATACAAAATTTGCACTTGTTTTAGGTGTATGCCATATTCCTAAATATGACATGTTATCATATTTTACGTAAATACTTTTATTATCTTTATCAGATTTTAAAGTAACACCTTTTGATATATTTTCAAATATTAATGCATCATTATCAAATAAATTATGAGTAAGATTTAATATTTTATCATCTTTTAAAATAAATTCTTCTTTATAACTAATAAGTCCTTTAGATGTTGTTCTTATACTAGTAGGTTTAGAACAATCATCAAATTCTAAGTAATAATCTTCAAAAGCTAAACTATCATCTAAAGGCACTATAAATCCTGGATGGCCACCTAATCCAAAGTACATTTCTTTGTTATCTTTATTAATTAATTTTAAAGTTATAATAAGTGTATTGTTTTTTAATTCATAAATAATAAAGTACTCAAAATTAAAAGGATAACTTTTTAATGTATATTCATTAGATTCCATTTTAAATATAATTTTATTTTCTTCTTTACTGTCTACTAAAAAGTCTATATGCCTAGCTAAACCATGACTTCCCATTTCATAAGTTTGTCCTTTATACATATATTTTCCATCCTGCATTTTACCTACAAAAGGAAATATGTTGGTAGCCTTATTTTTCCACGTTTTTTCATCACCTTGCCAAAGGTATTCTATATTATTTTTTTTTATAGACTGTAATTCTGCACCATAAGAGTTTATTTCTACATTTAAAAAGTCATTTTTTATAGTATAATTCATAATACTACCCTCCACATTATAATATTTGAAGTCCTATTTTTTCTGCTTCTTCAAGCATTTCATGTGGCCATAAAGATGACTGTACTTCTCCTATATGAGCCTTTCTTAAAAAGAACATACAAATCCTTGACTGTCCTATACCACCACCTATTGTATATGGCAATTCTTTTTCTAATATAGCTTTTTGAAATGGCATATTTTTACGTTCATTACAGTTTGCTATTTCTAATTGTTTTAATAAAGAATTTTCATCTACTCTTATACCCATAGAAGATAATTCCAAGGCTATATCTAAAACTGGATAATAAACAAGTATATCTCCATTTAGACTCCAATCATCATAGTCTGGTGCTCTACCATCGTGACTTTCACCATTTGATAGTTCTCCACCTATTTGCATAAGAAAAACTGCACCTTTTTCTTTACATATAAGATATTCCCTTTCTTTTGGTGTTTTGTTTGGATACATATCTAAAAGTTCTTGTGATGTAATAAAAAATATTTCTTTAGGTAAAATTTCTTCTATATATTCATATTGTATAGACATATATTTTTCTGTATTTTTTAAAGCCTTGTATATGGCTTTTACTGTATTTTTTAATGTATCTATATTTCTTTCTTCTTTATCTATTATTTTTTCCCAATCCCATTGGTCTACATATATAGAATGAGTATTATCTGTATCTTCATCACGTCTAATAGCATTCATATCTGTATATAGCCCTTCTCCTTTAGAAAATCCATACTTTTTAAGGGCATATCTTTTCCATTTTGCCAGAGAATGTACTATTTCTGCTTCTTCATCATTATGCTCTTTTATTCCAAAAGATACAGGACGTTCAAATCCATTAAGATTATCATTAAGCCCTGACTCTGGCTTAACAAATAATGGAGCTGTAACTCGAAGTAAATTTAAATTTTTTGATAATGAATTTTGAAAAAAGTCTTTAACTGTTTTTATACCTATTTGTGTATCATAAAGGTTTAAAACTGATTTATAATTTTCTGGTACTATTTTTTTCATATGTAACCTCCTTTTAATTAATATATTTATAATAACCTAAAAATTAATTATTTACAAGTTTTTTATATTATAAAAATATAATAAAAGACTGAAGAAAAATCTTCAGCCTTTTATTTTTTTATTATATATATTGATTTAATCAGAATTTTACTATATAGAATAGATCCATAATTTCTAATGTCATAAAAATCGTTAACATTATCTCCCGAAACAAAAATTCATTTTCATCTATTAATAAGTCAAGACTATCTAGGTTTATATCTACAATATTTTTAATAAATTGGTTGTTAACAAACAGCTTATTATCTTTAATTTTTAAATAATCGTTTTTTTACCACTATTATTAAAGTTGACTATTATATTTTTAACATAATTTTCAACTATATTTGTTAAAGGTATATTATATATTATTTTATCTACTATTTCCATTAAATCATATCTATATTTATTAATATTTTTATTTTAAATTGTTTGACACAATATTATTTAACCTCTTTAACTTTTATTATAATATTAAAAAGTAATCGAATCTAAAATTAACCTCATTTATGATATGGTTCTCCGTTACACCTCCAAAGGAGCACGTTTTACTTTAATTGTTCTAAAGCCTTACATTTTTTAAGCTCTTTCATAAGTTCTTTCTCTATTTCTTTATCTAAATATCTCCTTGGAATTATATGAGCTACAAATCCACTTATATATATAAGGATCATATCTTCGTAAACTTTTACATCTTTTATACTTTCTAACGATACTGTTTCTGATATAGAATCCCCTTTTACTACTATTGTCCCATCAATAATTTCTAAAGTCTTACTTCCAAATATTGATGAATTATCTCCTTAACTTATGAGTTTATCAGTTTCTTTAGCTACTAATTTTTTGTATTGCTTAGGATATGTTAAAATCCAAATGACTAAAAAAACTATCGCTACTATAATCCAATATATATTCGGTTGATTAAATATCCCCGTTCCTGTAAAGTAGATTGGTATAGAAAGTACTATGGGTACAGCATATCTAAGTATGTTAAATGTACTTTTCTGTGATTTCGAGTTTTCTAAATGATGTAAATTGAAGCTTATATAGTCATCTTTTGTTATTTTAAAGTCGATTTTCATTTGTGCGTCCCCTTATTATTAAAAACTTTATTTACATTATATTACAAATTTCAAGCACTTACAATTAAGCATAGTAACATGAAAAAAGGAAGGGTCTTCATCTTCTTCAGACGACCCTTCCTTTACTTTTAGGCTTTGAATGTCTTATATTTAAATCCTACATATAAAAATTTAACTTATCTATTTAAATTTAATCTCTAATTGCGTTTAGTTTATGAAGCAAATACTCTTTTTTATTCAATGGATCATACGTTGTTTTTTTGCGTGCTTTTGAAAATTCAGCTGAAGCTTCCTTATACCCATAAAATTTTGTCACAAACATTCCTCTACCTTCTGTATATGAAGCTATTTTCATTTTATATTCTTTTGAATTTTCTACTGGAATTAATCCCTTTATTGAGAATTCATCCCCTATAACAATAGGATTATCAAAGGTTGCCCTCATAGTTTCTAAATCCCATACCGCTTTGCTTAAAGCATTTTGAGGAATCTTTAACTCAAACTCATGTAATGGCTCTAATAAAACAGTTTGTGCTTTATATAATGCTTCCATGAATACCATAGGTGTCACATTTCTAAAATCTGCTGGAGTGCTGGCTGGACTAAAAAATTCACCACAGCTAAGAGTGACTTTTACATCTGTAACCTCCCATCCAAATAATCCTTGTTTACTTGTCTTAATAACTGCTTCTTCAATTGCATTTTGAAAAGATTTTGGCAATGACCCTACTGAAACATTAGAAATATACCTAAGACCTTCGCCTCTCCCTGCTGGTTCTATTTCTAAGCCTACTGTCGCCCAAAATGGATTTAAGTCTTCCTGCATATGCATTATTGACGCTCCAAAACCTTTAGGTGTTTCCTTATAGATAGTCTCAATATTCGAAAACTCTACTTTTATTCCATATAAATCATCTAACATGGAACTTAGTATTTCCATTTGAACTTCACCGAATAAGTTGACATAAATTTCTTTATCTATGTCATTCATCTCTAATTCTAGTAGTGGATCTTCCTCTGCAAGTAATGTTAATGCTTTAAATAGCTCTGGATTTTTTTCTTTATCAATTGCAGAAATTGTTGTTTTTAATGCTGGTTTAGCTATAGATATATTTTTAATTTTATCATTTGAAATTCCAATAACATCTCCCACTTGGAAACTTGTAAGTCCATATAAAATACCTATATCCCCTGCTTCTATCCTCTGTGCTTCAACAACTCCCCCATTTTCTAACCTATTAATTTTCTTTACTTTTTCTGCTATCTCCTTATTAGGTACTTGAATTTTATCTCTTACAGATATTTTTCCTCCAAATAATCTTACATAAACCTTCTTTTCATTTTTACTTGTTCTTTCGATTTTAAATACTACTCCAGATAAATCACTTTCACAATCATCACCTGCAAATGGAAAATAACTACAAATTCCATCTAATAAGTCTTCAACTCCAAGTCCAATTGCTGCCGCACCACAAAATACTGGATATAGACTTCCTTCACTTGCATATAATGAAAGCTTTTCTTGTATTTCTTCTTTATCAGGTTCTATTCCACCAATATATCTTTCTAAAAATGCTTCGTCTAAGTCTGATAAAACATCAATAGCATCATCATTTATCATGCATGTATCAAATAGTTTTTTTATATAAACAGCTTTGCTTCCTACATCATATACTTCTTGTAATCTAACTACTTTATTGGACATATTCTTCTTTATATCTTCAAATACTTTATTGAAATTTGCCCCAATTCTATCTAGCTTATTTACAAAAATTATTGTTGGAATGTTTAACTCCTTTAATGTCTCAAATAATATTCTTGTTTGTGACTGAATACCCTCTACTCCTGATATAACTAGTATCGCTCCATCTAAAACACTTAATGAACGTTCAACTTCCGAAATAAAATCCACATGTCCTGGAGTATCAACAATATTAACCTTGACATTATTCCAATTAAAAGATATGGTTGATGATTTAATGGTAATCCCTCTCTTACGCTCAAGCTCCATAGAATCCGTCTGTGTATTGCCTAAATCAACTCTTCCAACTGATTTTATAGCTCCACTATAATATAATAAGTTTTCTGTTATAGTTGTTTTTCCTGCATCCACGTGTGCTACGATTCCTATATTAATTATTTTCTTCATAATCAATACCTCCAACTCTATCAACCACCTTTTTATCCATTATCATAGCAACAATATATAACACTAATACCGGTGTTACTAATAACGAAGTACATGCTATACCCATACTCACTGAAATATTTGTAGCTATGATTCCTATAATTGGTCCACCTAAAATTTGAAATAAGGAATTTATTTGTCCATTTATAGAAAGTACAGTAGATCTGGCCTTGTCATCTATATGTCCATTAAGCCATGCACTAAATATAGGTTCATTTATAGTTCTAAAGGTACTTGTCGCTAAATAAGCTATTAGCATTAAGTTAAATCTTTTTGTAATAGCAAATATGAACATAAATGATATATAAAATATATTTATACATAATAACAGCTTTCCATTTTTATTCTTATCATCATCCTTAAGCTTCTTTTCCATAAAATGCATTACTATAGCACTCAATATCATTCCTGCAATTCCAAAAATTCCGAACCAAGTCACTGGTTTAAGGTTTCCAAGTTTAGGAAGCATAGTATCTTGTAAAAAATGCATATTAGAAAGTCTATCATAACCTTCACTGGATAATCCATAAAATAAAGTTACTGAAAGCAAAATTATAATTATAGGTTTATTTTTTATAAATTTAAGACCAGATTTAAAGGTATATCCCATCTTTTTAAAAGTATTTAAATCCTCTGGAGCAGATGATTTAAAATTATTTTCTGGCATATATAACCATAAAAATAATGCAAGAATTATAAATAAGACTCCACTAACTATAATAGGTAGTCTTACAGATAAATTAGCTATTACAGTGCTTAGTACTATTCCAATAACCGATCCTATCTGTCCTGCTTGTGCTCCCTTTATATAAATTTTATCCAAATCTTTATCTTTCTCTTCTTCCGCAATCCAAGCTTCAACAGATCCACTAATAAAAGTAGAACCTAATCCCCATACAATCTGTGCTACAAGTACGAAAACGAAACTAGAAATAGAACCTTCTAAAATAAATCCCACTCCTGTTAAAACTACACCAATAACAATAGATAGTTTACGACTGTACACATCTGCAACTATTCCTGTAGGAATTTCAAATATAAAGCATGCTACTTCTAAAGTAGTTCCAACAAGTATAAGCTGAAGTGGATTTAAATGCACCGTTTCAATGTGATACACTATCATAACTGTAGCTACTAGTGAAAAACACATTGCTGTAATAGCTGAAAATAATAAATAAGTTTTATATGCTGAAAGTTTATTAACCATTAATAATCACCATCCTAGTATTTTTAAAAAAATTTATTTGTTTTTCATAATCTTCATATTTAAATATATAAATCATCAAAATAATCTCCTTAAATAAAAATTATATAACCTAAATATAAACATGAAATATACAACTTTAATTTATATAACTTATGATTAAGCTATGCAAATTAAAGTCTTATATCATATCTATAAATATAGTAAAAATAGGCATAAAAATACCGTGTTTAGAACACAGTTTTCCTATTCTTCAAATAAAGATGTAATATGCTCATTATAATACTGATTATTTTTAGAGTACACAAATAGACATGGTAATATCAATATTATTAATAATTGTTTCTACCACAAATAAACCTTGAGTTATCCAAGATTTTTTTCATATACTTTTTAAAATAATCCTTATTCAGTTAGTTTAGTTAAAAACTACCTCTTTGCGCATATTTACATCTCCTTTACATTTATATTTTTCATGTTTATATTTTAGTATAATTACATTATATATAAACTTTTATTTTTTTTCAATACTTTTATATTCATATTTATCCAAATTCAATTGAAACTTTATTACTTCAAATAACTTATATACACAAAAGAATAACTACTAACTTTAACCTAAATCTGAAATGAATATAAAAAATATATTTGTGGAATGTTTTACAATTTCTTTCAATACTATAGATTAGAAAAAACAAATTCTAATTTGCTGAAATAGGTGAAAAACGAAGAACCTATGAATAAAACTACAATAACCTACAAAAATTCAAATTTTAGATTTTTGTGAGTTTCATTGCAGAATTAAAGCAGACCTACCTTTCATTTATATATCCAATTTTGGTAAAGTTCGCACTTACTTGTGATACGGTTCATTTTTTAATATTCTTTCTGCCCTATATATTTGCTCTAACAAAATAACACGCATAAGCTGATGAGGAAAAGTCATTTTAGAAAAACTAAGTTTAAAATTAGCTCTGTCTACTACACTTTTATGTAAACCTAAAGACCCACCAATAACAAAAGATATATGACTAATACCCTTATTCATATTATCTTGTATAAAATTAGATAAAGATATACTATCAAGTTGTTTTCCTTCTATACATAAGGCTACTACAAATTCGTCTTTTATAGATTTTAATATTTTTTCGCCCTCTTTAATTTTTATATTTTCTTCATCTGCAAGACTTAAATTTTCTGGAGCTTTTTCATCTGGTATCTCAACAATATTAAGTTTTATATATTTAGATAGTCTTTTACAATATTCATCTATTGCCATAGTAAAATATTTTTCTTTAATTTTCCCAACACATATTATAGAAATTTTCATAATTTCTCCTTTATCTTTAGTATATAAAAAGGTTTCTAATTTAGAAACCTTTTTATATACTATTCTTTAAGTTTTATAAGTTCTGTTATACCATAACATTTTGCTATATGCAAATTAACATCTTTTTCAGCTTGTATGCCAAATTCTTCTAATGTGTTTGCGACAGTTAAATAAGCTAAATCTGGTGTATTATTATCTTGGCTAATATGACCTAAAAATACATTTTTTAATTTATCATTCATAACACAAGATAATAACTTACCACAAGTTTCATTTGATATATGTCCAAATTTCCCTAATATACGCTCTTTTAAACTATACGGATAGTCTCCACTTTTTAACATATTTATATCGTGATTGCTTTCTAAAACAAGGGCTGAAGAATGTCTTATATTTTCTATTACATTTCTAGTTATATGTCCCATATCCGTTGCTACACATATTTTTATACCATTGTATAAAACACTATAACAAACAGGTTCTTTTGCATCGTGAGGTACTTCAAAAGGACGTATAAATAAATCATTTAATATTATTCCTTCATCTTTATATACCAATCTTTTATTACATTTTGATATTTTACCTATTTTTTCAGGCATATTATTCCATGTACCCTCTGTTGCATAAATTGGTAAATTATATCTTCTTGATAAGACACCTACTCCATCTATATGGTCTGAATGTTCATGAGTTACAAATACTGCATCTATTTCATCTAAAGATACATTTATATCTTTTAATGCACTTTCTATTTTAGACCCACTAATTCCTACATCTATTAATATTTTTGTATCTTTTGTACCAATATATACACTATTGCCTTTGCTACCACTAGCAAGAGTTGTAAACTCTAAACTCATATTAATCACTTATCCTTTTTATATTAGCACCAAGAGATTTTAATTTATATTCAACTTTTTCATAACCTCTATCAATATATTTTGTGTTAGATATGACTACTTCATCTTTTGAACGAAGACCTGCTAAAATCATTGCTGCTCCCGCTCTTAAATCTGTAGCTTTAACTTCTCCACCTTTAAAATAATCTATTCCATTTATTGTTGCTACTCTACCATCTAAAGATATATTAGCACCTAATTTTTTAAGTTCATCTACATATTGAAATCTATTTTCCCACACATTTTCTGTAAGATAGCTTGTCCCTTTTGCAACAGCTAAAAGTGTCGTCATCTGTGGCTGTAAATCTGTAGGAAATCCTGGATAAACCATTGTTTTAACATTTGTTGCATTAAGGTTACCGTCAGACTTTACTCTAATATAGTCATCGCCTTCTTCTATTTCACAGCCCATTTCTATAAGCTTTGCTACTAAAGAATCCATATGCTTTGGTATTATATTTCTAACGCATATATCTCCTCCAGCTATAGCAGCTGCAATCATATATGTACCAGCCTCTATTTGATCTGGTATTATGGTATATTCTCCACCGTGAAGTTTTTCTACACCAGTTATTCTAATAACATCTGTGCCTGCTCCTGTTACTTTTGCTCCAAGCATATTTAAAAAGTTAGCTGTATCTACAACATGTGGCTCTTTTGCAGCATTTTCTATAACTGTAACACCTTTTGCTAAAACAGCTGCTAACATAATATTTATTGTAGCACCAACACTAACCATATCTAAATATATATTAGCCCCTTTAAGATTTGTACCATCTAGTTTTACTATATTATCTTCCACAACAACATCTATACCAAGTGCTTTAAAACCTCTTATATGCTGATCTATTGGTCTTGACCCAAAGTTACAACCACCAGGAAGAGCAACTTCTACTTTTTTAAACCTTCCAATTAAAGCACCCATAAGATAATAAGATGCTCTTATTTTTTTTACATCATCATTTATAGCTATTGAACTATTTATATTTGTAGAATCTATTTTTAATGTATTTTCATTTAATAATTCACATTTTATACCTAAACCTTCTAAAGTTGTTATAAAGCTTGTAACATCTTCAATACAAGGTAAATTTTCTATAATAGAAACACCCTCTGCTATTATAGCAGCTGGTATTATAGCAACAACGGCATTTTTAGCACCACTTATAAAAACATCACCAGATAATTTATTTTTACCTGTAACAACAAGTTTTTCCATTATTTTTTCTTACACCTCACAATTAATTAAAAACATTATTTTATTATAACATTATTCTTCAAAATATAAAAGTATTTTTTTATCATTATATATACAATTTTTCGACTTTATTTAATATTAAGCTTATTTTTGTTAATTTAATATACAAAAAATACAAATTAAATATATTTATACAAAATTTGACACTATATATTAAAATATAATAAATATAATTACTATTTTGTAGCCAAGATTATTTTTTATTATCAAAAATATATTACTGGTAAAATTCAATATTAAAAATATTTGGTACTTATATTTATATGTAGGTAACATGCTTGAAATAAAAGCCTAAAATCTTTCTATCTTAAAGTAGATTTTCATTATAAAACTAATAGTATTATTAAAATCATTAATAATACTATTTTTATTAACTAAAAATATTTATAAAACAGTCTAATCTTAGTGATATAACTATAGTTGTTGAATATCTATTAAAATAAAATAATGATGACACTTTAACTATTTATAATACTATAAAACTTAAAGTAAACGATAAACACTAAATAGATACTATATGGAAAAAATATTTATTGAAAATATACAAAATTATCTAGAAAATATTATTTATTTTTAAAATTGTATGGAGTTTTTAAATTTTAAAGATAATAAAGAAAGTATAGAGCTATTATTTTGACAAACCTCTATACTATGACAAAGAAAAATTAAACATACTTTACAACAATACAATTTAAATCATATACAATTTGTAATTATCTGTGTTATAGAAAAATTATTTAAACAAAATATATTTATTAATCAAAAAGACATATCATATAAATTAATATGATAAAAATCTAATTGAAAATATAGAACAAAAAGAAAAAATTCATCTTCTATAACAAGAATATTCTGATTTTGAAAAACTTAATAAATATATAAAATATATGGGATATTTTATCCCTTATATTTTATATTATATGATTAAAATATTAATTACATTTTTTCTGGTGCATTTATACCTAAAAGATATAGTCCATTAGCTATAATAATTTTTGTAGAATAAACTACTAAAAGTCTTGCATTTTTAAGGTCTGTTTCACTATTTTTTATATTATTTTCATCATAAAATTTATTAAATGCCTGACATATATTTACTAAATGTCTTGTAATAATAAATGGCTCATATTTATTAGAAGAATCTATTATCTTATCTGGATATTGGCTTAAAAGCTTAACAAGTTCAAAAGAATATTCATCTTCTATTAAGTTAAAGTCTATATTATTTAATAATTCTTCACTAAAATTTTCTTTTTTTAGTATACTACAGGCTCTAGCGTGAGTATATTGAACATAAGGACCAGTTTCTCCTTGAAAGTTTAACATTCTCTCTAAGTCAAAAACAACATTTTTAACACGAGAATTAAATAAATCATTAAATATAACAGCACCTATACCTACATCTTTTGCTATTTTTTCTTTATTTTCAAGGTTAGGATTTTTCTCTTCTATAATATTTCTTGTTTTTGCTATGGCACTATTTAAAATATCCTCCATTAAAACAACGTGACCTTTTCTAGTAGAAAGTTTGCCATCATTTAAACTAACAAGTCCAAAAGGTATATGAACTAAATTATTAGCCCAATCATATCCCATAAGTTCTATTACCTTAAACCATTGAGCAAAGTGTAAGTTTTGGTCTAAAGCTGTAATATATAAGCATTTTTCAAAGTTATATTCTTTTTTTCTATAAAATGCAGCTGCTATATCTCTTGTAGGATATAAAGTTCCTCCATCACTTCTTAATATTAAACAAGGAGGCATATTATATGGTTCTAGGTCTACAATTTTAGCCCCTTCACTTTCTACAAGTATATTTTTTTCAAAAAGTTCGTCTACTACTGCTTGCATTTTATCGTTATAAAAACTTTCACCAGCATAAGAATCAAAAGATATATTTAACATTTTATATACCCTTTCAAATTCTTTCATACTAATGTCACAAAACCATTTCCAAAGTTCTAAAGCTTCTTTATCCCCTTCTTGCATTTTTACAAGCCATAATCTAGCTTCATCTTCTAATGAAGGATCTTTTTCACTTTCCTCGTGAAACTTAACATATATTTTACTAAGTTCTTTTATATCATCTTTTTCTACAAGTTCTTTATTACCCCATTTTTTATAAGCAACTATTAACTTTCCAAACTGAGTACCCCAATCTCCTAAATGATTTATTCCTACTACATTATATCCTAATTTTTTAAATATTTTATAAAGAGAATTCCCTATAACTGTAGAACGAAGATGACCTATATGAAAAGGTTTAGCTATGTTAGGAGAAGAGTAATCTATAACAATAGTTTTACCCTTACCTATAATATTATCACCAAAATTTTCTTTTTCACATAAAACTTTATTTAAAACTTTTTCTATATAAGTAGATTTATTAACATAAAAATTTATATAAGCATTAACTACTTGTATATTAGATATAAAGTCTTTTTTTTCTATTTTTTCTGCAAGTTCGCTAGCTATTATATTTGGTGCTTTTTTCATTGTTTTTGCAAGTTTAAAACAAGGGAAAGCAAAGTCTCCCATATCTGAATTAGGTATTTCTATAAGATTCAAAATTTCATATTTATCTAAGTCTGTAACATTACTTATTAATAATGCAATTTGTTCTTTAAAATCCATTTTTTCCTCCTTAATTTGTAAATACTTTTATAGCATTTGATATATTTTTTATAGTTATAGGTAGCTTTGGACCTTTTTCTCCATCTAAATCTGAATATATATCTTCAATACTTTCAATAGTTATTTTTTCATCTTGAAAGAATAATATTTTATCGTGTTCTAAATATTCTCCTTTTAAAGCCTTTATAGCAAAACTAGGTAAATTTGTTATGCCTACATTTCTAAATCCAACAAAGTCAAAAACTCCATCACTTATAGATGCCTTAGGAGATAAATTTTTTATACTGCCCGTACCTGAAGTATTTAAAACTAAAAATAAATCAAATTTATCTTCTATTGTTTCTTTAGAGTTAGTTATTTTTAAGGGTATAGGTTTATAAAAAGGCATTTCTTGTAGCGCTCTTATATAATATCCAAGCTTTCCTAAAGCTTCTTTAAAATTTTTGTCTATTTTTTCACTAATATTAGCAAACAACCCACCTGCACAGACATTTATAAAATATGTTTCATTACAAAGTCCTACATCAACAGGTATAGTATTGTTATTGGCTATTATTTTACAGGCATCATCTGGTTCTTTAGGTAATTTTAAAAATCTAGCAAAGTCATTAGCTGTTCCAGCTGGAATAATAGCAATAGGTATATGATTTAAACCATATTTCATAAGACTATTAACAACTATATTTATAGTCCCATCACCTCCAGCTATTATAAAAGCATCATAAAAATCTTTTGGTGTTTCTTTTAAATTATTTTCTATATCACCTTTTTTTATGGTTCTAAACATATGAACTTCATAGCCAGCTTCTTGAAGATTTGTAACATATATATCTAAATCAAATTTAAAGGTTTTATCTCCAGAATATGGATTATATATTAATTTTAATTTTTTCATAAATAATTCCTTTCATTTAATATAGATTAGACATAATTTTCTTAATTATAATAATATCACATATATAGTTTAATTTCAAATATATAGTATTAAAAAATACAAAATTTATAAGACTTTTAAAAAATATTTACGTTTTTACTTATAAGAAAATAATTGGAGGTTTGCTTATGAATAATAACACAGACTATAAAATATGTAATATTTGTGATAGTCTTATACCTAAAGAAAATATTTTTAATATAAAAGGAGAAGAATTCTGTAAAACTTGTATAGAAAAAAAGCTTGAACAAAAAAAAGATATTAGTTCTTTAGGTACTTTTATGTGTAGCTTAATTCCTGGTGTTGGACAAATATTTTTAGGCAAAAAAGAAAAAGGTATGTTCTTATTATCTAGCTTCTTATTAAACATATTTTTAACTGGTGTCTGTTTATTTTTTGTTAATATATTTTATTGGTTTGATTTATTACAAATTGTTGCTATATTAGGTTGTTTAGGTTTTCCTACTTTAAATTTAGTTATATATGTTTATAGTTTATTTGATGCTAATATATCTAGAAAATATGTAGAAAATGAAATATATATAGATGGATTTATTGATAAATTAGTTTATAAATTTTTAAGAAAAAATAATAAAAAATATTTAGAACAAAAAGTTATTGATAAAAGATTACAATAACATATAAGGAGGTTTGTATGAATTGTAAATATCATCAAAATATAAATGCCACAAATACTTGTAATACATGTAGTAAATGGATATGTGAAAATTGTGTTTTAGAGTTAGATAATAAACTATATTGTAAAGATTGTTTAAAAGAAAGATATAGACAAGGAAATAATAAAACTAATATTACCACTTTAAATAATAATTTCATAACTACTTCAATGTCTAATAGTAAAAATCCTTTAATATATATATTAAATTTTATTCCTGGTTGTCTTCCATTATATTTAGGGGATAAAAAAGGGTTAAAATATCTAATACTTTTCTTTATGTTTTTATGTTTAAATTTTGAAACATTTGCTATTATAACTTTTATTTATAGTTTTTATCAAGGATTTAATATAAAAAGAAAATTAGAAAAAATTGAATATATGGAAAAAAATAATTTAATAATAACTAACTATAAAGATTTATATATTAATTCTAATCCTAATAAACTTTGTTTTATTATAAGTTCACTTGTTCCTGGCTGTGCTTATTTATATTTAGGTAATAGTAAAAAGGGATTATGTTTATTAAGTTTATTTTTTATATTTTTATCACTAAATTTTGAAATATTTGCTATTATACTATTTCTATACAGTTTATGTGATAGCTTTTATATAAAAAATAATATTTTAAAGAAAAAATTTTTAGAAAATATAAATGAAAATTAGGAGGTAATTATTATGAATTGTAAATATCATAATGATATAAATGCTACAAATACTTGTAATGTATGTGGAGAGTGGATATGTGAAAACTGTGTATTAGAAATTGATGGTCGAATATATTGTAAAGATTGTTTAAAACAAAAATTAAGAAATGAAAAGACAACTGAAAATTATAAAGTTAATACTTATGAAAAACATACTAGTGGTAAAGTATATAAAAGTAGTTTTTTAACACTTATATGTTCTGCTTTACCAGGTTGTTCACAAATGTATTTAGGATATACTAAAAGAGGCTTATCTTTATTAATTATATTTTTATTAGGTCTTTATATAGATTTCTTTTCTCCTTTAATAGTAATAACTTATGTATTTGGACTATTTGATGCATTTAAATTAAAAGGTAACTTAGAAAGAGGTATTTATCAAGAAGATAATATATCAGATATAAAAAACTTTATTAAAGAAAATAAATTATTTATGTTTATATTAGGTTTAATTATTGTAGTACCTATGCTAATAGAATTATTTGATGATATTTTTGATAGCATATTTGATATGGGTGAACATTTATTTTACAGCATTGTATATTTTGATTTAGAAGAAATATTTAAAATATGTATATTAGGAGTAATTAGTATTATTATTTTTGCTATTATTGTTAAATACTTTAAAAAGTCCAATAATAGTAAATCTATAGGAAAAATTGATATAGAAAAAAAAGATGACGATAATAAAGTACAATAGATTGAAGATAAAATCTTCAATCTTTTAAATTAATACAATTAAGCTATTCCTGTTATTCTTGAAAATAAAAATTATAAATAAGTTTTTATTTTCAAGAATAACAGGAATAGCTATTTTTTTGGTACAAAGTACAAAAAAATTGTTTATAATAATTAAATTATATATTAATGTTTCACGTGAAACATTAATAAGAAAAATGTTGTTTCACAAAAAAAATGTAGAATTATAAAATATATTTTTTTAACAAAAATGTTCCACGTGAAACACTTTTATGTTATAATTAATTATATTATTTTTTTAGGTGGTGAAAAAATGAGTAAAATAATTGCTATTGCAAATCAAAAAGGTGGTGTCGGTAAAACAACTACTTCTATAAATCTAGCTGCCTGTTTAGCAGAACTTAATAAAAGAGTTTTAGTAATAGATTCTGATCCACAAGGGAATACATCTAGTGGACTTGGTGTAGATAAAAATGAGTTAGAATATACATTTTATGATTTATTATTAGAAAATGCTACATTTGAACAAGTAAAAATTGAAATTGATTACTTTGAAACATTACATATTTTACCTAGTAATATAGAATTATCGGGAGCAGAAATAGAAATTATAAATAAAGATAATAGAGAATATCTTTTAAAGCAAATTTTAGATAAAGTAAATGATACTTATGATTATATTTTGGTAGATTGTCCCCCTTCTTTAAATATGCTTACTATAAATGCACTAACAGCAGCAGATACAATATTAGTACCTTTACAATGTGAATACTATGCATTAGAAGGTTTATCTCAACTTTTATATACTATAAATCTTGTGCAAAAAAAATTAAATCCTTCTTTAAAAATAGAAGGTGTTGTATTTACTATGTTTGATGCTAGAACAAACTTATCTTTACAAGTAGTAGAAGAAGTAAAACAACATTTAGGAAAAAATGTTTATAGGAGTATCATTCCAAGAAATGTAAGATTAAGTGAAGCGCCTAGCCATGGTAAACCTATCAACTTATATGACCCAAAATCTAAAGGTGCAGAAGCATATATGTTATTAGCTGAAGAAGTAATCTATAATCAGGAGGGATAAAATGATAAAAAAAGGATTAGGTAAAGGACTTAGTGCTTTAATAAAAGATGAAAATTTAACCTCTATAAATAATAATAATTTTATTGAAGATAATAATTTTAATAACCAAATTATAGAAATGGATATAAATAAAATTCAACCAGATAAATCTCAACCTCGAAAGTCTTTTAATGATGAAACTTTGGAAGAACTTGCATCATCTATTAAAAATGTGGGTATAATAAGTCCTATAATAGTAAAGAAAAAAGGAGAGTTTTATCAGATAATAAGTGGTGAAAGACGGTTTAGAGCTGCTAAAAAATTAAAGCTAAAAAAAATACCTATTATTATAAAAGAATATGATGACTTACAATCTTTAGAAGTATCTCTTATAGAAAATATACAAAGAGAAAATTTAAATCCCATAGAAGAAGCTTTAACATATAAAGTTTTTCAAGAAAAATTTAATCTAAATCAAGAACAAATAGCAGAAAAAGTAGGTAAAAATAGAGCTACTATTGCTAATTCTATGAGACTTTTAAAACTTGATAACAGAGTTCAAACATTTGTTATAGAATTAAGACTTTCTCAAGGACATGCAAGAGCCCTACTTCCTATTGAAGATATAGATATACAATTTGAACTTGCAGAAAAAATTATAGAAGAACAATATAGTGTTAGACAAACTGAAGAACTTGTAAAAAAAATATTAGAACAAAAAACTGAAGAAAAAAAATATAAAAATATAGAAGATGATGAATATAAAAAACAACTTTATATGGATATTTCTAAACAGCTAAATCAAATTTTAGGTACAAAAGTTAATATAAAAGATAATAAAAATAAAGGTAAAATTGAAATAGAATATTATTCTAAAGAAGAACTTGATAGACTTTTTTGTCTATTTAAAAAATTATAAGGAGGTAGAAAATGGATAGTTATATACTGAATCTTGACCCACAATTATATTTCAATATAGCTAGTATCATATTAGCTATATTAGTTGTTCTTTCTATAGTACAGTTTATTTTTATAATTTGTCTTATTATCAGTTTATCAAAGGTTAAAAAAAGATTAAAAAATTTTTTACCTAGTAATAAAAATATGGATATGGAAGATATGCTTGTAACATATAATAAAAATGTTAAAGAAGTATTATTAAAAGAGCAAGAAATATTAGATAAAATAGAAAGTAATAGACAATCTCTATCTAATGATATAGAATCAACAAATAAACTTATCTATCTTACAAATAAAAAATTAAAAAATGCTGTTCAAAAAGTATCTATCATAAGATATAATCCTTTTGATGAAGTTGGCGGAGACTTATGTTATGCTATTGCTTTATTAGATGAATCTAATAATGGTATAGTTATAAACAGTATTTATTCTAGAGAAGCTTGCTATAGCTATGCAAAAGAAATAATAAATGGTGAAAGCCCTAAACATAAACTTGCTAAAGAAGAAATAGAAGCTTTAAATATAGCTATGAATAAATAAATTATAAGCTAATTGTACTATTGTATAATTAGCTTATTTTATGTTATTATTAATAATCATCTTATATAATAGTATAAGTTAATAATTTTATTTTGGAAGTTTATTATATAAAAAATATTTAAATTACTCTTTTTTCATATGTAATATTATACTATTAATTTCAAATCTATTTATCTTTATTTATATTCAGCCTTCAAATATATATCTTCTATAATTTTAAATATTTCATTAAAAACATTTTTTCTTTTTTAGTAAAAATATTTTTAATAGCTTTATGTAGTTTTGTTTTAGATAAAAGTATGGTACATATTTACTCTTATTTTTCTTATATCAAAAATCGCTATTTTTTTAAATTTTTTTATTATTAACTTTTTAAGTTGTTGAAAAATTTCAACATTATTTATACTTAATATATTTTATCAAATCCTATAAAATAATATTAACAATTATAAGTTATTTAATTTATTTAATAATCCCTATAATATGTGTATTTTTAGCTTATTTTATAGTAAACAAATTAAAAATTAATTATAGATAATTACTATTACTATAATTATATAAAAACATGATAAATAGTTAAACTTAATAAGAATTAATAAAATTTTTAATATTTTATAGTTGACAATTGTAAACCAATATGATATTATATGTTTACAATTTATTTTGGAGGTCTATTATGAAAACAAAAAATATTACATACATTGCTATATTTTCTGCTATTATATCTATATTATCTATTATATCTATTCCTACTCCTTTAGGTGTACCTTTTACATTACAAACATTTTCTATATCATTAGCTGGTTTTGTTTTAGGTAAAAAATATGGTACATTATCTACTATTATTTATCTTATACTAGGTAGTATTGGATTACCTGTTTTTGCTGGTTTAACTGGAGGAATATCTAGTTTTATATCTGTTACTGGTGGCTTTTTATTTGGTTTTATTTTTCTTTCATTTTTTTGTGGATTTAACAATATTTTTTATGGGTTAATTGGTCTTATTATTTGCCACTTATTAGGTACTATGCAGTTTAGTTTTTTAACTAAAAGTCCTTTTTTTAATTCATTAGTTTTAGTATCTATACCATATTTAATAAAAGATATCCTTTCTATATTTTTAGCTTATTTTATAGGCAAAAAATTAAAAAATATAATTTATAAAATATAGACTATATTCCCCTTCCCTCTTATATTATATAATATAAATATATCTTAATTTATAATAAGAGGCTACTTATATATTTTACATTAAAACATATAAGTAGCCTCTTATTATAAAGTATTAAAATATAACAGAAACTGGTTCTTCATTATGTATACGGTTAATAGCATTAGATATTAATTTTGAAACAGATAATTGTTTTATTTTAGATATATTTTTCTCCTCTGGTAACTCTACTGTGTTTAAAACTAATAATTCTTCAATAGCACTAGATTCTATTCTTTTAATAGCTTCACCAGATAAAATAGGATGAGTACAACAAGCACAAACACTTCTTGCTCCTCTTTCCATAAGAGCATTAGCAGCATTTGTTATAGTACCTGCCGTATCTATCATGTCATCAATAAGAATAACGTCTTTACCTTTTATATCCCCTATAATATTCATTATTTCAGAAACATTAGGTTTTGGTCTTCTCTTATCTATAATAGCTAAAGGTATATCTAATTTTTCAGCAAAATGTCTATTTCTTGCAACACTACCTAAGTCTGGAGAAACTACCACTAAATCTTCCTTATTATTTTTAAATTTTTCTTCATAATAAGACACTAATATAGGCATACCAAATAAATGGTCTACAGGTATATCAAAAAATCCTTGTATTTGAGAACAATGTAAATCCATTGTTATAACCCTATCAGCACCAGCACTTGCAATTAAGTTTGCAACAAGTTTAGCACTAATTGGGTCGCGAGCTTTAACTTTTCTATCTTGTCTTGCATATCCATAGTATGGTATAACAGCATTTATACGACCAGCTGAAGCTCTTTTACAAGCATCTATCATTATTAAAAGTTCCATTAAATTATCATTAACAGGATAAGATGTAGGTTGAATAATATAAACATCACAGCCTCTTACTGTTTCGTCTATTGCCATACTTATTTCTCCATCACTAAATTTACCAACACTACATTTAGACAAAGGTATCCCTAACTCATTAGATATTTGCTCTGCAAGTTTCTTATTTCCGTTACAAGTAAAGATTTTTATCTCACCTTTACAACCACCGTTCATAATATTGTTCCTCCTAAGATAGTTAAATATTTTATATATTTTTTATAAATTTATAGTTTTCATATATATTTTACATTATATTTATATTTTTTACAATAACGTTTTTATATTTTTTATTTAGTATGTATGTTAATAATTAATTATTAAATATTAATTTTCCTGATACTTTGCATCAAAAAACAGCCATTCCTATTATTCTTCTTCAATAAAATTTAAAACAAAAACCCGTTTATAAATTTTATTTTGAATAATAAAGTCATAGCTTAATTGTATTAATCAATTTTTCTGATACTTTGTATCAAAAAACAGCCATTCCTATTATTCTTCTTCAATAAAATTTAAAACAAAAACC
>CAMMEG010000021.1 GCA_946495765.1 uncultured Eubacteriaceae bacterium | reverse complement strand
TTTTTAATTATTTATATAATAACATAAGTTTTTAATAAAATCAATATTTTTTGAATAATTATTAATATTTTTTGAATAATTATTCAAAATTATTAATATAAATATTTTATATATTTATTACACCATAAGATTTAAATATATTAAATATATTTAATAGCAATAAAATTATTAAAACATTAATAAAAAATATTTGTGTTTTTTTATCATTCATTTTTTTAGCTATTTTACTCCCTATTAATGCACCAAAAATGCCTCCTAAACACATAATAATAAGAATATTATGTTTAAAGTTAGGTATATGTGTTAATAAAGAATATATTAAACTTGATAACTGTGAAAAAAATATAACTATTAACGATGATAAAGTTGTTTGTTTAGAAGATAAAGAATAAAAATAATATATTACAGCTATATTTAAAGGACCTCCACCTATACCAAGAAATGAAGATATTATACCTAATAAACAGCCTAATATTAATGTTATTATTTTTGACTTTATATTTTTAGATTTTATCTTATCTTTTACAACTATATAAACTAATATAAAAATATTTATTATAAATAATATAATAGATTGAATAATTTCTATAATATTATCATAAAAGTTATTTGTTATTATATCAAAAATTTGTTTTCCTATTAATCCTCCTACACTAGCTCCTATTCCAAGATATATAGGTATAGTATTGTTTAATTTTATATATTTATTTCTATTTTTATAAAGAGAAACACTAGACATGGATAAAACAGTACAACCAGATAAAAAGTTTAATGCGGAAATATCCATAATACCTAGAGTATCTATTACTGGCTTTATTATGATACCTCCACCTATACCACTAATAGCACCTATTATACAAGCTACTAAACATACTAAAAATACTGTTATTTCCATAAATACCTCTTAAATATTAATAATTCTTGTTATTATCTACATATTTCATATAACTTACAACCATTAAAGCTAGTTTAAATATTAATGCATCATCAAATATTCTTATATCAAGACCTGTAATCTTTTGTAATTTTTCTAGTCTATATACAAGTGTATTTCTATGTATATAAAGTTTCCTAGCTGTTTCTGATATATTTAAGCTATTTTCAAAAAATTTATGTATAATTGTTACAGTTTCTTCATCAAATGTATCTGGCAACTGCTCTTTAAAAACTTCATTCATAAACATTTTACAAAGATTTACTGGCAATTGATATATTAATCTTCCTATACCTAATGTATTGTATCCTATTATATTTTTTTCATTATAAAATATATCTCCTACTTCCATAGACATTTTAGCTTCTTTATAAGATTTAGATATATGCTTTAAATCATTTACAATAGTTCCATAGGATACTTTAGCTTTTACCATAATTTCAGTATTAAACATATCAACTAAAATGTTTGCTACTTTTTCTACTTCCTTATAACATATATCTTGCCCTATATCTTTTATTATTATACTTTTTTCATCTATTGTTGTTATGTAATCTCTTTCATTTTCTGCAAATATATTTTTTATCATTTCTAAAGAGTTATTATCTTTACTTTCATAAGTTTTTATTATTATAACAACTCTATTAACATTATTTTCTATTTCAAGCTTTTTTGCTCTATTATATATATCTGATAAAAGCATATTATCTAATAGTAAATTTTGTATAAAACTATTTTCATCTAGTCTTTCTCTATAAGCTATAATTAAGTTTTTTAATTGACTAACACAAATTTTTCCTATCATATAACAATCTTCAGAAGATCCTTTTGTTATAACTACATAGTTAGATGATACATCATCTGTTACTTTAAAAAAATTGTATTTATAAATAGCTTGCATTTCTGCTATAGAATTGGAAAAATTTATAATATATTCCTTTGAAATATTTTCTGTTTTAAACGTAGTAGCACATATTTCTCCATTAACATTAGCCACACATAAATCTACTTTACTTATTACTTTTAAATCATCTATAACTTTTTTAATAACTTTATTACTAAGCACCTATTTTACCTCCATTTTATTGTTTAGCTATCTTATAAACTTATCTAACAATTTTCTTATAATATATTTAAAAATATTATTAAACTCTATATAAATATATCTCAAATATTATATCCATAATATATAAAAATTATTAGTATATAACAATAACAAATATAATACTATTTATTGTATTAAATCAATAAATTATCATATAAATAAAATATATTAATGGAATTATACCCAGTATATTTATAATAGACATACCTGTATTAAATACAAACAAAGATAATACATAAAAAACTATAAAAATAGGTATAAAATTATCTCCTTTAGTTATCATATTTATGTAAATAGTTTATAAAAAGGTATGATTATAAAACCATACCTATAAGTGCTATCTCATATTATTAGTTTTTGGCTCTTCATATGCTTGTCCAAATGTTTCTACAGTAACTTTAACCATTTTTTGTTCTTCTCTAGGTCTATCCGAAAAATCTGTAGAAACTGTTGCTATTTTATCAACATTTTCTATACCTTCAATAACTTGACCAAAACTAGCATAAGAACCATCTAAATGTGGTGCATCTTGATGCATAATAAAAAACTGAGAACCAGCTGAGTTAGGGTGTTGGGCTCTAGCCATAGATATAACACCCCTTTTATGCATTAAATTGTTTTCAAATTTGTTTAAAGCAAATTCTCCATCTATACCATATCCAGGGCCACCCATACCGTTTTTGTCTGGACAGCCACCTTGTATCATAAAGCCTTCTATTACTCTATGAAAAATAAGTCCATCATAAAATCCTTTATTTATAAGACTAATAAAGTTATTTACTGTATTGGGAGCAACTTCTGGCATAAGTTCTACCTTTATAATATCCCCATTTTCCATTTCTATTGTAACTATTGGATTTTTACTCATTTTATATTCCTCCAGAATTGTTTTTTATTATATATTACATTTATTTTATATGTATGTCAACATTTAATAAATTGTAGCTTTTCTATTTTTTTTCTAATTCTTTGTATAGCATTATCAATAGATTTTTCATCTTTTTCAAGCTTTTGTGCTATTGTCCCATAACTTTTACCTTTTAAATATAGCTTTAAAACTTGCTTTTCTAATCCACTTAAATTTTTATTTATTTGTTCTTGTAATATTTTTACGCTTTCTTTATCTATAACTATTTCTTCTGGATTTAATATTTTACTTTCTTCTAACTTATCAATATATGTCTCATCTGAATCTTCTTCATAAGTAATCATATTTAAAGATAAATAAGAATTAAGAGGTAAATGTTTTTTTCTATTAGCTGATTTTATAGCAGTCATAACTTGTCTATCTATACAAATTTTAGCAAAAGTTTGAAAACTAGCGTCTGTTTTTTTATAATCTCTAATAGCTTTATAAAGTCCTATCATACCTTCTTGTATAATGTCTTCTGTGTCTGCTCCTATTATAAAATATGCTCTAGCTCTTATTTTTACTAAATTTTTATATTTTGTTATTAAATAATCTATAGCTTGATTATCTCCATTTTTTATAATGTCTAAAACTTCTTCATCTGTATAATTTTCATACATTATTTTTTATTCCTTCTTATAAATATTTTAATATAAAAAGACTCTATAAAAGAGCCTTTTTATAAAATAAGCAAACCTGTAAGCCGAGTTCTGTATTTGATGGTCATCTATCTAGTGTTATTGTTACCAATAACCTCTTGCGAACTTTTTATGGAACAGACGAGCAACCTTATATGTTCCAATGTTCTTGCACCAGGTGGGGTTTACAGAGCCTTCTTTGTCGCCAAAGAAGCGGTAAGCTCTTACCTTACCTTTCCATCCTTACCTATAAAAAGGCGGTTTATTTCTGTTGCACTTTCCTTAGAGTCGCCTCCACTGGACGTTATCCAGCACCCTGCTCTATGGAGCTCGGACTTTCCTCATACTAAAGTATGCGACCATCTGGTTTACTTATATATTAAATTTTATCATAACTATTCATTATTAGTCAATATATCTTTTTAATCATATAGATATTATTTAACCTTTTATTAGAAATTTTTATAAACTACTTTAAATAACTATTATTATATCTATAAATATAAAGTATAACTTATATATTTTAAAACGATACTCTATAATTTATAAAAATTATTAATTATAATTAGATTATAACTTTATCTTTAAAAACAAAAGTTATAAATATATTTTTTATAATTAATTTTAAAAAATTTTACTTTATTTAAAATTATTTTTATCTCTTACCAATGTCTTTTCTATAAAAACAATCTTTAAATTTTACTATATTAAGAGCATTATAAGATTTTTCTAATGCTTTATCTAAAGTTTTACCTTTTGCCATAACTCCTAATACTCTACCACCATTATTTACTACTTTACCATCTTTAATAGCTGTCCCTGCGTGGTATATAAATACATCATCTAAATTTTTACATTCTTCTAAACCTATTATTTCATGTCCTTTTTCATAACTATCCGGATAACCACCAGATGCTAATATTACACAAGAAGTAGCATAATCTTCCCAATCTATATTTATAGTATCAAGTTTACCATCTAAACAGGCATTTATTATATCTATTAAGTCTGTCTTTAATCTAGGTAAAACAACTTGTGTTTCTGGATCTCCAAATCTAGCATTATATTCTATAACTTTTGGACCTTGTTCTGTAATCATAAGTCCAAAAAATAAAACACCAGTAAATTTTCTATCCTCTTTAGATAGAGCCTCTATTGTAGGCTTAAATATTGTTTCCATACAAATTTTTGATATATCTTCTGTATAATATTTACTTGGAGATACAGTTCCCATACCTCCTGTATTAGGTCCTTTATCATTATCAAAAGCTCTTTTATGGTCTTGAGCAGACACCATAGGAACAATAGTACTTCCATCACAAAAACATAATATAGATACTTCTTTACCAATCATAAATTCTTCTATAACTACATTTTCGCCAGCTTGTCCAAACTTTTTATTTATCATAATATCTTTAAGACTTTCTTTGGCTTCATCTAATGTTTTACATATTAAAACACCTTTTCCTAAAGCTAAACCATCAGCTTTTATAACAATAGGAGGGTTTAAAGTTTCTATATATTTTAAAGCATCTTCATAAGAAGAAAATGTTTCATAACTAGCAGTAGGTATGTTATATTTTTTCATAAGATTTTTAGAAAAAGCCTTGCTTCCTTCTATTATAGCAGCTCTTTTATTAGGGCCAAATATTTTAAGTCCATTTTTTTCAAACTCATCTACAATTCCAGCTACAAGAGTATCGTCCATAGCTGCGATTGTCATATCTATACTATTATCTTTTGCAAATTTTATAAGCAAATCAAAATCCATAGGAGATATATTAACTGTTTGTGCCAATTCTTGAATACCAGGATTTCCTGGTGCACAATATATTTTATCTACTTTTTCAGATTTAGATAATTTATGTACAATAGCGTGTTCTCTACCGCCTCCACCAACTACAAGAACTTTCATTATTATATCCTCCTAACAATATTATCTACTATTTTTATTTGTTTATTTAAAATAAGGTTTATAGCCTGAGGTAATATTATCCATTCGGCTTCTTCCATTACTCTTTTTTGTAATGTTTCTTTTGTGTCGTCATCTTTAACAAACACTTCTTTTTGTAAAATAATAGGACCAGCATCTGCCTCTTCTGTCACAAAGTGTACAGTAGCACCTGTTATTTTTACCCCTCTATCCAATACTCCTTGATGAACATTAAGTCCATAATACCCTTCGCCACAAAAGGCTGGTATTAATGATGGGTGTATGTTTATTATTTTATTTTCAAAACTATTTACAAATTCTTTTGATAAAATAACCATAAATCCTGCTAAAACAATTAAATCTAAGTCTTTTTCTTTTAAATATTTAATTAACGCTTGTTCATACAATTGTTTATTATCAAAGTCTTTTACTTTAATTACTTTTGTTTCTATATTGTTGTTTTTAGCACGTTCAAGAGCAAACACATCATCTTTATTACTTACAACTGTTTCTATTTTAGCATTTTTTATAAATCCATTATTTATATTATTAATAATAGCTTGTAGATTAGTTCCACCACCAGATACTAAAACACCTATTTTAAACATATCTCAATACCTTCTCCTTTTGTAATATTACCTATAATAAAGGCATCTTCACCAAGCTCATTTAAATAAGTGATTGTTTTTTCTACGTCATTTTTATCCACTGCTAAAACAAGTCCTATACCCATATTAAAAGTTTTATACATATCCATTTTATCTACATTACCTTTTTCCATAATAAGTTTAAAAATGGGTAAAATAGAAAAAGCTCCATCTTCTATATTTGCCTTAAATCCTTTTGGTATCATTCGTGGAATATTTTCTATAAATCCACCACCTGTTATGTGGCTTATACCTTTTACATCTACTTTTTTAATAAGTTCTAAAACAGTTTTTACATATATTTTAGTAGGAGTAATAAGAGCTTCACCTAAAGTCTGTCCTAGTTCTTCTATATACTCATTTATATTTTCTTTATTAGGATTAAATATTTTTCTAACTAAAGAATATCCATTTGAATGTATTCCACTAGAACTAATACCTATAAGAATATCTCCATCTTTTATATTTTTACCATCTATTACATTAGCATTATCTAATAGCCCAACAGTAAAACCAGCAAGGTCATATTCATCTTCTGGATAAAAGCCTGGCATTTCGGCTGTTTCTCCACCTATAAGAGAACAACCTGCCATAGTACATCCTTTTGATACACCTTCTACTATTTTAGCTATTTTTTCTGGGTAGTTTTTACCGCAAGCAATATAGTCTAAAAAAAACAAAGGTTCTGCTCCGCTACAAACTATGTCATTAACACACATAGCAACGGCATCTATACCGATAGTATCGTGTTTATCCATTAAAAAAGCTAATTTTAGCTTAGTTCCAACCCCATCCGTACCTGATACTAAAACTGGTTCTTTCATACTTTTAGCCTTTTCAATAGAAAATAAACCGCCAAATCCACCTATATCTGTTAAAACTTCTTTTCTAAATGTAGACTTAACGTGTTCTTTCATAAGTTCTACTGACTTATATCCTGCTTCTACATCTACACCTGCTGATTTGTAATCCATCTTTTTATCCTCCTAAAAATATAGTATAAATACAAAAATATAATACCATATATTTCTATGTTTTTCAAATATTAATTAAATGTCTTTATTTCAAAAAATATATCTTTACATAAATTTATATCTTCTTTATTTCCTATTGTACATATGTTAGATTGTTTTAAACATTGGTTAATAATTTCAAAATAATCTTTTATATCTTTTAGTGTAGTGTTTAAAACTTGTTGTCTGCTTATATATAGCTTTTCTTCATTTAGTTGTTTAAAATATCTATTCATAGCTATTTGATTTATTTCATAGTCTTTAATAGGTCTATCTAAAACATTTATAGTTCCTATTTTATACATATGTAACTCTTTTTCACTAATATTAAGATTTTTTATATAATTTCCTATATTATCAAAGTTTTCATATGTTTTTAATATATTAGGGTCGCTATAAGAATTTAATACTAAAAGTCCATTATCTGATATACTTATATTTCCACCATAAGCTCCACCTTCTGTTCTTATTTTATACCAAATGTAGTCACTTTGTACTATTCTTTTTAAAACGTCTATATATCCAGTATATTCAAAGTTATTTTTATTTATAAAAGCTACTTTTGTGTTATAATTAACATCTGATGGTATATAAAAAGCTTCATTTTTTATACATAAATTATGTTTAGATTTTTTATTTATTTCTATATTTTTATTATTAAAAAAGCTTAAATTATC
This sequence comes from uncultured Eubacteriaceae bacterium, assembly GCA_946495765.1. GTDB lineage: Bacteria > Bacillota > Clostridia > Lachnospirales > CAG-274 > Tyzzerella. Next base: position 15,719 of record CAMMEG010000021.1, on the reverse strand, counting down.
TATAGATTTAATAGCAATATTTTGTACTTGTCTATTACAACATAATCCAAAATATGTATTTTTTATATTAAGTATGTTATTTTTTATATATACTAAATTTTGTATAATATTATTTATATTTTTATCTATATTTTTACACAAATCTTTTAGCCAATAATAAAAATCTATACCTTCTACTTTTTCTATATATAGACTTTTTTCACATATATAACTTTTAGCTCTTTTTATAGAATACTCTTTAGGTTCTTTTAAAATATCTAACTCACATTTATATAAAAATTCTAAAATAAATTTTTTAACTTTTTGTTTATCTTCAAAAACTGTATTTTCAAATATTTCATTTATTATATTAAAAGCCTTTTCTATATTTTTATTTAAAATTCTAGCTGAAAAACCTAAAACATTAAAATACTTACCATCTTTTAAAGAAACTACTCCATTAAAAGTACTTCCTCCACCTATTAGTATGTTTATAGCCTGTTCTAAACCTTCACTAGTATAATTTTTAGTATGTAATTTTCCTAATAAATATACGTATATACTTATATATCTACCATATTCATAACTAAAATTAGATATATCAATATTCATATTAAAATACAATATTTCTGATTTTATATTATTAAATATTAGTGGTCTATTTTTTATATTTAATATTTCTGTATTTATTTTAAGGATATCTTTATTTATATCTTTTATACTAAGTGGTGGTATTTTGTCTATATCTTCTTGCTTATCTATTTCTTTTTGATACTCTATTAAAGGTTCTATATTTTTTTCATATAATTTAGTTTTTGTTTTTTGTTGTTGATTAGTTGGCTTTAATATACAATAAACAACATTTTTATTATTTATTATATTGTCTATTAAAAGTTTTTTAAAATCCATTTGCCTTATATTTTCTATAAGTGTATCAAATTTTAATGTATCAAAATTGTATTTTTCATATATCATATTTTTAAGTAAAGTTATATTATAAAATAATCCTTTTGGTTTATATCCAAAATCTTTTTCTTTAAAATAAAACTCTATTATTGATATACTACTTTCTATTAAATTATTATTTATATTTATATTTTTTATAGTATTTTCTAATATATTTTTAAATTTATATATGTCCTTTTCTTTAGTACCTTCTATTAATATAGTAAATATAGGTTCTATCATATCATCATCTATATAGCTAGTAACATCTGTACATATTGAAGCATCTACAAGTGCCTTCTTTAATATTCCTTCTTGATTTTCTGTTAATATATCTGATAATATGTCAAAAGCTATGTTTTTTTCTTCATTAGTAGAAAAGTTAAGTTTAAAACTAACTTGAATATAATTTTTTTCTTCCACATTATCTTCATCTATATAATAAAAATCTTCAAAAACTATAGGTTCATTAAGATTTTTACTTTTTTGTATAAAATTTATATAACTTTTACTAAATTTACATAAGTATTCTTCATCTAAATATTTCAAATAATACTCTATATCTAAATCTCCATAAAAATATATTATACTATTAGATGGATTATAATATTCTTTATATGTATCTATAAACTCTTCATATGTAAGACTTGTAATATAATCTGGATGTCCACCAGAATCATTTGCATATGTTTGATTATTAAATAATTTTTCTTTGACTTTAAAATCAATTATAGAATCTGGCGTAGAGTATACACCTTTCATTTCATTATATACTACACCATTTACTTCTTTTCCGTTATAATGCCAGCCTTCTTGTAAAAATATTCCTTTTTTTTCATATATTAAAGGAAAGAATACCGCATCTAAATAAACATCTAATAATTTAAAATAGTCCTTATCATTTGTGCTAGCTATTGGATATAATGTTTTGTCTGCAAATGTTATAGCATTTAAATATGTATTTATTGTACATTTATCCAGTTGATTAAAAGGCTCTTTTAAAGGATACTTTTTAGAACCACATAATACACAGTGTTCTAAAATATGAAATACTCCTGTATTATCTTTAGGTAATGTCCTAAAAGATATTGAAAATACCTTATTTTTATCTTCATTTTTTATATATACAATTTTTGCACCTGTTTTTATGTGTTCGTATAAAAATCCATCACCTATATTTTGTATAATTTCATTTTTTAATAATTTATATATCATTTTTTTCTCCTATTTTTTAAAAGCTACCAATATTATATTTATTGGTAGCTTATTAATTAATTTTATTTTTATTATTATATTTTTTAAAGCTTTTTCGCGTCAATTCCACTATTATTAATTATATTTATGGTATCTGGATTTATTATTTTGACTTATTCATATAAGCTTAAATCCCTATATATTTTTTAATAGTTTGTATTTATAGTTTTTCTCTATATATTTGTAACTGTTTTTTACTCAATATTTTCTTATTCTAAAGATTTTATTATTTCATCTTTTTGTAGAGTAATATTATATTGTTTTAGTTGATTTACTTTATTATTTGATTGTTCTATTTCAATAATTTTTCTTTCTACATAATTTGTAATAATAAAAAAATATATATAAAACAATAATAAAATCCCAAATATAAAAGATAAAAATACAATTATGCCATTATTACTAGATTTAACTTTATTATATTCTTTGTCTTCATCAACAGTTTTTATCATACCATTATATGTGTATTATTCTGATAAAACTTCTTATTTATTTTTCTTTCTTTTAGATTCTATTTCTTCTATATACCTTAATACAGTCTTATTATTAAAATCTAATAATAAAATACTATGTAAAACTTTTAACGATTTTTTATATTTTCGTTCTATTATATAACAAAATGCTAACAAGTTAATAGGATCTATAAAATTAGGATTTATATCTAATGCTTTTTAGCCTTATAACATCTAAGTCATCATTTTTATTTTTTAAATATCTTACAACTTGATTATATAATCTAACAGCATCATCTAATCTTTCAAACTTTCTTATATCTCCTTTAAAAAATATTTATATAATAAAATGCTTTATTATCTTTATTAAAATATAAACTTTTTTTCAAAGAAATATATATATCATTAGAAAAATCTTTTTTATTAGCTTTCTGTAAAGCTTCATTATAAAGCCTTACAGAAATATTAAAATTTTATTTAAAACATAAACATTTTCATTACAATTATGGCATATATGTCCATTTCGTACTACAGTTTTATATATATGACACTTGGTGTTAAATTAACTCCTGTCTCTATCTTTTGTTATCTCTCTAATAATATCTATTATATCATATATTTCATCGTTTATTACATAATCTTATATATCGTATATTTCAATAATTGGTTTAAATTTTAAAAGTTTTTCATTAAAATTAATCATAAAAACTAATTTTTAACTAGTAATTTTATTAATATCATAATAATTAATTTTAACATTAAAATATAATAATATCAATTATTAATTTATATTTTTTCTTTAAAATTTTTATTTATTTTTTTAGTTATAATAATAAATAATATTATAGTTATAATAGCAGATATAAAATCTGATATAGGCTCAGCTAAAAATACTGCAAATACTTTATTTTCTAAGCTAATAGGAAATATTTGTTGCATACTTGTTAAAACATTATCTGGTATAGCTATTGGTAGTATATATATAAGAGGTATTAACAATATTATTTTTCTAAGTAAAGCTAAAAACAAAGATATTTTAGCTTGACCAAGAGCAACAAAGGCTTGTTGACAAGCAAACTGTGCACCCATTATAAATACTGCAAACATATATATTATTAAAGATACTTTTGCATAATCCATAATTGGATTATCTTCTGTAGCAAATATACCTATAAATATTCCTGGTTTTATAATACATAAAATCCACATTATAAATGTAAATAATAGTGATATACTAATAGTCAATTTATAAGTTTTCTTCACTCTATCTATCTTGCCTGCTCCATAATTAAAGCTTATAATAGGTTGCGAACCTTGACCAATTCCTATAACTATTAGGCTAACACATTGCATAATTGTTGCAAGTATAGTCATTGTACCTACTGCTATATCTCCACCATATTTTTTTAATGAAGAGTTAAAAGCTATGTTTAAAAGACTCTCTGTACTTTGCATTATAAAAGGAGATATACCTAAAATTATTACTGGTATCATTACTGATTTTTTTAATTTAAAATATTTTCTTTTTATTCTTATTTTTGTTTTTTTAGATTTTATTAAAAATATTAATACCCACATAGCAGAAACTGCTTGAGATATAACTGTTGCAAGAGATGCTCCTCTAACTCCCATATTAAATATCTTAATAAACAAAAAGTCAAATGCTATGTTAAGAACTGCACCTATTAATACAGTTTTCATACCTATGTTAGCAAATCCTTGACAATTAATAAAAGGATTTAAACCTAAAACTATTTGAACAAATATAGTGCCTATAACATAAATATTTATATACTCTTTAGAATAAGGTAATGTTTGTTCGCTAGCGCCAAACATTAATAACAATTTTTCATTAAATATTAAGAAGAATATTGTTAATACTACTGATATCCCAACAAGGCTTATAAAGCTATTAGTAAGTATTTCTTCTGCTTCATCATAATCATTTTGACCCATTTTTATAGCTGCTCTAGGAGAACCTCCCATACCTATTAAAGAAGCAAAGGCGGATATTAGTGTTATTATAGGAAATGTAACACCTACACCAGTTAAAGCTATTGTACCTATATCTGGTATTGATGATATAAACATTCTATCTACTATATTATAAAATAAATTTACTATTTGAGCTATAACGGCTGGTACTACCATTTTAAATAAAAGTTTAACTATACTATCATTAGCTAAAGGATTACTTTTATTATTATCTATATACTCCAACTTTATCTCTCCTTAATATTTTTTAAAAAATTAATAGCTTGTTCATAACTATCTATTTTGGTTATTATTTTATCCTCTGTATCTTCGTACATATCGTCTATATCAACCACCATAACTACATCACAACCAGCATTATATCCTGCCCATATACCATTTCTAGAATCTTCAAATACTAAAGCCTCTTTAGGTTTTACATTAAGTATTTTACAAGCTTCTAAATATATATCTGGAGATGGTTTACTATTTTGTATCATATCTCCACATACTATAGTATCAAAATATTTATATAAATTTGCTTCTTTTAAATATTTAGTTGCTATCTTTTCTATAGTAGAGGTTGCAAGGCCTATTTTTATCCCTTGATTTTTTATATATATTAGAAGATCTTCTATTCCTTCTTTTATAGGTATCCCATTTTTTAAAATATATTCATCTTTTAATATTTCTCGTCTTTCCCTTATTTTAAAAAAATCTATATCTTTTCCAAACATTCCTTCAAAAATGACTTTTCCTGTATTTATATTTGAACCTCTCATTTTTGATAAATGTTTATTTTCTATACATATTCCAAATTCATTTCCGGCTTGTTCCCAACATTTCATAAGAACTTTTTCTGTATCAAAAATAACTCCATCCATATCAAATATAACAGCTTTGTACATAAATATATACCTCCTGACTACTCTTCATTACCTTTTTTATAAAAATATTGTAATTTTTTCATAGCTTTAAAGTGTATACTGTCTTTTGTAAAAGAGTGATTTTTATTCTTTTTACCTGCTTTTTCACCCATTAACACATATATACCCTCGTCAATATTTTTAATAGGATATATATGGAATTTTTTATTTTTGACAGCTTCTACTACCTCATCTTTTAAACATAAGTCTTTAACATTTTGTATGGGCATTAATATACCTTGTTCTCCAGTTAGTCCTCGTCTATTACATATATCAAAAAAACCCTCTATTTTTTCATTAACTCCACCAATAGGTTGTATTTCTCCCATTTGATTTACACTTCCTGTTACAGCAATGTTTTGTTTAATAGGAGTATCTGATAAACTTGATATTATAGCATAAAGTTCTGTACTAGAGGCACTATCTCCATCTACTCCATTATAATTTTGTTCAAAACATATTCTACAAGATAAACTAAGAGGGAATGTATTTGCATAAGTTCTTCCTAAATAACCAGCTATAACTTGAACGCCTTTATTGTGTATATTACCACTCATTTCAGCCTCCTTTTCTATGTTTACAATACCTGCTTTGCCAACATAAGTTGTTGCAGTAATTTTAGTAGGCTTCCCAAAGCTATAACTACCATAATCTAATACTGCCAATCCGTTAATTTGACCTATCTCTTTCCCTTCTGTTTTTATCATTATATCATTCTCTATTATCATATCTTCATATTTTCGTTCATAAATATTTATAAAGTCTATTTTTTTATCTATAGCCTTTTTTATATATTTTTCACAAACAATATTAGCTCCATCTAGTTTTGCCCAATTATTTGATTCTATTAAAACCTCTGTTATTGTGTTAAATTTTGTACTAAGTTTATCTTTTCTACCAGCTAATCTTATTATATATTCTATTAAACATTTAATGGCTGTTTTATCAAATTTCAAAGATTTTTCTTCTTTTTCAAAATTTTTTATAAATTTTATTATACTAATAACATTTTGTTCATTATTATCCATTTCATAGTCAAATATAGAATGTATTTTAAAAAATTTTAAAAAGTCTTCTTCATATTCTGATAAGACGTCATAATAATACCTAGAACCTATAAGAATTATTTTTATATTAACATTGATTGGTTCTGGTTTAATAGTGGTAATAGCTATACCACCTAATTGGTATTCTTTTAAAGGCTCTATACAAACTTCACCAGTTTTTAATATTCTTATTAAAGTTTCTAAAGAATAAGCATTTTTTAATATATCATCTATATGTAATATTAAATATCCTCCATTAGCCTTATGTAATATACCACTTTTTATTTTCATGTAGTCAGTTGTAAGGTTTCCTAATTCGTTTTCAAACTCTACCTCACCTACTAAATTAGTATAACTAGGGTTATAATTTACAATTACTGGAGCTCCATTAACATTACTATTATCAACTAAAAGATTTACTTTGTATTTAGCAAAAAGTTCTTCATCATTTTTTTTACTTAAAAGAGGTAATATAGGTATACCTTCTTCTTCATCTATTTCCTCATCTAAAAAGTTATCTATATTTTCAATAATATCTTCTTTTAATTCTTTTAAATATTCAGTAACTTTCTTATTATCTTTATATTTTGTTTGAACAGAATTTATATAATGACCTACTGTAAATAAGCTTAAATTATACTCTATATTTTCTATGTCTTTTTTTGTGTCTTTTTCTATATCTTTTATAAGTTTCATAGTTTTTGTTGCATCTTCTTGCAATTCGTTTGATTTTTTACTTATAGCTTCTTTTTCTTCTTCATCCAAGTCTTCATATTCTTCTTCAGATATAGTTACACCATCTATAATTGGCATAAAATATATACCTGTACTAGAGTTTTTTATTCCAAACCCTTTTTCTTTTGCTATTTCTGTAATTTGCTTTATAATTTCATCACGTTTTACGTTATACTCTTTAACTATTTTATTTTTTTCTTCTTCATGTTCTTTAGAGTAAAATGCTTTGGGGATTTCTACGCTAAGAGTATATATTAAGTCATCTATCTCTTGTTTAAATTCTTTACCAAGTCCAGCCTTTAAAAATAAGGCTTTAGGAGATTTAGGATTTTGAAAATTATAAACATATACTAAATCATCTGGAGTTTTTTCATTGACTGCATATTTTTTAGCATATTTTTCAGAAAATGTAGTTTTTCCAGAACCAACTGGACCACTAACATATATATTATAGCCTTTATTTTTTATATTAAGTCCAAATTCTAAGGCTTCTATTGCTTTATTTTGTCCTATAATATTGTCATCTGGCTGTATATTTTCAAACTTTTCTATTAACTTTAGATCACAAACACCTTTAAGATCTGTATATTTAAGTTCTTTAACCATAATAATACCTCCTATTCTATTTTATTATTTTTATAAATTCTTCCACATTACAATAGCATCTTCTTTATTATCATCATAGTATTCTTTTCTTATACCTTCTATAATAAAACCACTTTTTTTATAAATAGATTTAGCTATATGATTACTTACTCTAACCTCAAGAGTTATGCCTATCATTTCTTTTTCTTTTGCTATATCTATAAGAGCATTTATTATTTTGGTACCAATACCTTTTTTTCTATGTTCTTTTTTAACAGCAATATTTGTAATATGACCTTCATTTATAACATGCCACATTCCACCATAGCCTACTATTTCATCATCTTCTTTAGCTACTATATAAATCGCCATTTTATTTTTAGTTAGCTCATCATAAAAAGATTTTTCACTCCAAGGTATAGAAAAACAATCTTCTTCTATTTTGTGTACCTCTTTTATATGCTCTGTTGTCATTTTTAAAATATGTATCATTATATATTTTCCCTTTCTTCAAGTTCTCTTTGTGCCTGTGGTTTTCTAAGATATTGTATACCTAAATTATTATATTCTACATATTTTCCATATTTTTCATATAAAAAGGCTAAGCTTGCTAAAGAACTTGCCCTTTGCATATTTAATGACATTGGGGCAAAATTTTGTTCTTTAAAATCTTTTTCTATAATATGTCTATAAGATATTGAACCATCTCCTAGAAATACTGGTTCTATATTATTAGACTTTATAAAATCTAAAAGTTCTGTAATGGTCATAGCTTGTTGTTCTAAAATAGGTGTTGGTATACCACCTTTATTTTCATATATTGCAGTAAAAATTCTTTCTGCTTTTGCATCAATAATAGGTACAATATATCTATTACTATCTATAATGTTATAAGCCATAGCCTCTAGTGTAGATATGGGTATAATTTTTTTGTTAAGAACGTGTGCCATTGCTTTTATAGTAGCCACTCCTATTCTAAGCCCTGTAAAAGACCCGGGACCATTTGAAAGTGCAAAATAATCTATATCTTTTATGTCAAGTTCTAACATTTTTAAAAGATTATCTATTATAGGCATAATAGTTACAGAATGGTTTTGTTTATAGTTTAGGCTTATTTCGCCTAATATTTTATCATTATTAGCAATAGCCACAGACGCAACTATTCCACTTGTATCAATAGCTAATATGTTCATTATTTGTCACCTCTATAATTCTATAATCTTCACCTTTTTCAAGATTTTTAGATATTTTTATCCACGTAGCACTTTTAGGTATAATATCTTTTATAATCTCTGCCCATTCAATAAGACAAACTCCTTTACCAAAAAAATATTCTTCATATCCTATATCATATAATTCTTCTATATCATTTATTCTATAAACATCAAAATGATAAAAAGGTATTCTTCCCGTGTCATATTCATTAACAATAGTAAAGGTAGGGCTTGTAATATCTTCATCTATTAAAAGCCCTTTAGAAAATCCTTTGCTAAATTGTGTTTTACCTACTCCTAAATCACCACAAAGACAATATATATCTCCTATTTTAGCATTTTTAGCTAAATTATATGCTATATCTTTTGTTTCTTTTTCAGAAAAAACTTCTATTTTCATAATAATCAACCTATATAATAAATTATTAAAATTTATCCCTTTATATGTTTTAAAAACTAAATATATTTAAAATAATATTTTTATTATTTTATCATATTTTTAATAAATTAACAATATTTGTCCAAAAATAATGATATTCTTCGCCAATATATTTTTCTTTCTACAATTTCAGAAACAGTATGCCCTGCATTATTTACAATCATTAGTTCTTTTTCACAATTAGCCACTTTATATAAATCAAAAACCATATAAGTAGGTACAAAATCATCTATTGCTCCGTGTATAAAAAATATAGGTAACTTATTTTTTTTAATTTGTTTTATTGTAGATGCTTGTTTTAAAGAATATCCATTTTTTATTTTACACAAAATATTCATTATATATAAAAATGGGAAGACAGGTACTTTTTTAGATTTTTTTAACTGATGCTTAAGTACTTCATAAGCTGAGGTAAAGGCACAATCTGATATAATACATTTTACATTTTTAGGTAGTTTTTCTCCTGAAGCCATAAGCATTGTACTAGCTCCCATAGACACTCCATATAATACAATTTTAGATTTTTTATCTATTTTTACTATTTCTTTTATCCATTTAATAATGTCTAGTCTATCGTGCCACCCCATACCAACATAGTTACCTCCACTAATTCCGTGACCTCTTAAATCTGGCAATAATACGTTATATCCCTTTTTATAAAATCTTCTAGCTACATAGTACATAAGTCTTCCACTTGCACCATATCCATGTAAAATAATAACCCACTTTTCACTATTAGTATTTATAAACCATTCAGCAAAAAGTATAGTCTTATTAAAACTTTTTATTTTAAGCCCTTTTACTAAGGTACTTTTTAACCAACCGTCTATTTTATTTTTTTCTTCTTCAAAATCTTCTAAAACTATTCTAGCCTCTTTTTTTACGTCTAATAGCTTCATCATTGCAATTTTATTTGTTCTTGTTAAACATATATTATATAAATATATAATTGCAAAATAAATTTCTCTTATAAATACTATTATAGAAATATATAAAAATATTAAAAACATTTTTCTATTTTTATCTTTCATATAATCACCTCTTTCTTATTATATCCTCAAAAATTTTTTAAATTCTAAAAATATTTTATATTTGATTATAATTAATTTTAAACATAAATTTTTATTGTCATTATTAATTTATAATTATTTATAATATTAAAAGTATAAAGGTTGATTTTATAAAATCAACCTTTATACTTTTAATTATCTATTCTTTTTATATTTGCCCCTATTTGTTTAAGTTTTTCTTCTATATTATAATATCCCCTTTCTATATGATATATATCACTTATTTCACTTATACCCTCTGCACATAAACCTGCTATAATAAGTGCTGCTCCTGCTCTAAGGTCAGTTGCTCTTACTTTAGATCCTGTTATTTTATCTACACCATTTATTATAGCACTATTACCTTCAACTTTTATATTAGCTCCCATAAGACCAAGCTCAGAAACATGCATAAATCTATTTTCAAATATAGTTTCATTAATAATACTAGTTCCATTAATTATAGACATAAGACTCATAAATTGAGGTTGCATATCTGTAGGAAATCCTGGATAAGGCATTGTTTTTATATCTACATTTTTAAATATATTTTTTCCAAAAACTCTTATTATATTATCTTTTTCTTCTATTTCTACATTTATCTCTTTAAGTTTAGAAGTTACCGCTTTTAAATGTTCACAGTTAACATTTAAAACCCTAATCTCTCCTTTTGTTGCAGCACCTAAAACTAAAAATGTACCAGCTTCTATTCTATCTGGTATTATTGTATGTTGACAATTATTAAGGTTTGACACTCCTTTTATTTTAATAGTCTCTGTTCCCCCACCCTCTATTTTTGCTCCAATTCTATTTAAAAAATCTATTAAATCTACTATTTCTGGTTCTGTAGCACAATTAGATATAATTGTTTCACCTTTTGCTAATACACTTGCCATTATTATATTTTCTGTAGCTCCAACACTTGGAAAATCTAAATATATTTCAGTCCCTACTAAACCATTTTTAGCATCTATTTCTATAATTCCATGCTTTTGATTAATATTTGCTCCTAATGCTTTAAATCCTTTTAAGTGTAAATCTATTGGTCTAACACCTATGGCACATCCTCCTGGCATTTGTATAGACACTTTACCAAATCTAGCAAGGAGTGGTCCAGCTAAAAGAAAAGATGCTCTTATCTTTTTTACAAGTTCATAACAAACCTCTTTATTAAATATATTTTTTGTATCTATTTCAATAGTTTTATTATTTATATCTTTATTTATATCTATACCTATATCTTGTAATAAATTACACATAATATTTACATCCGATAAAAATGGAACTCTTTTTATTATAGTTTTATCATTTGATAATATAGAAGCTGCTAATATAGGTAAACAAGCATTTTTAGCTCCTTCTACATTAATTTTTCCTTTTATTTTACTACTTTTTTCTACTAAAAATTTTTCCATTATACTCTCCTCTTTATCTATTTTAAAATTTAATTTTTATATACTACACATATTTATATTACCCTTTTTATACAATTAAAAAACATAATATTTGACATATTTAAGATAAAGTTTTAAAATAATAATAAATAAAGTTAATGTGAGGTTAATATGAAAACATTTAATATTGTTTTAGATACAGTAGAAAAAGTCAAAGAATTTTCTTCTTTAATAAATAAATTTGATGGAGAATTTGATTTAATATCAGATAATTATATTATAGATGCAAAATCCATTATGGGTATTTTTAGTTTAAATTTAAAAAATCCTTTAAAACTAGAGGTAAATAATGTTCCTAATATAGATGAATTAGAAAATTTATTAAAAAAATTTATGTAAGTTATCAAATATAAACATGTTTAAATATAATTTTATATAATATATTATGAATAAAATATTGATTTTTATATAAAAATATATTATAATACTTATATGGTTAATTTTCTGGAATGTTCGTTTACCCTTTATTTTGAACCTACATTTCTTATAAGGGATTCTTATATTCAAAAGAATATGCCAGGCCTCAAGCTAATTCCCTTTGGGCAGAGGAAGGCAGATGTCTTTTATGCGGAAACCCACCTAGCATAGCTAGGTGTCAAAAGAGGGCACCGGCATTCTGGTTTAAAAGGCTATTTATAGCCTTTTTTATTTTGTAGTAATTAATATTGAGGTGAAAAAATGAATACAGAACTTTTTGAAGAGTATCCTATACCAAAGGCTATAGCTAAATTAGCTTTACCTACAATTTTAGGTATGTTAATAAATATTATTTATAATATGGCTGATACATTTTTTGTGGCTCAAACTAAAGACCAAAATCAAGTTGCCGCTGTTACACTTTGTTTACCTATTTTTATGTTACTTATATCTTTTGGTAATATTTTTGCCATAGGTGGAGGCTCATATGTGTCTAGATTACTTGGAGAAAATGATTTAAATAAAATAAAAAATGTAACTTCTTTTAGTTTTTATATTTGTATAATTATGGGATTAATATGTGGTATCTTTTTTATAATTTTTATAGAACCTACACTAAAATTTATAGGAACAAGTCCAAACACATATGATTTTTCAAAATCTTATTTGTTAATTTTAGCACTTGGTGCTCCTTTCATATGTTTACAAATAGCTCTTGGCGGTATTATTAGATCTGAAGGAGCCTCTAAAGAATCTATGATTGGCATGATGATAGGTGCAATATTAAATATTATATTAGACCCTATTATGATTTTAAATATGAATATGGGAGTAACTGGTGCTGCTTTAGCTACAATAATTGGTAATATTGTTAGCTGTATATACTATATCTATTATTTTATTTTCAAAAAAACTTGTCTTTCCATAAATATAAAAAACTTTGTTTTTAAAAAGGAAATAATAAAAAATATTTTATTTATAGGTATCCCTGTTTCATTAAATACTATTTTAATAAGTGTTGCTAATATTATATTAAACAATTTTGCTGCATCTTATAGTGATACAGTTGTTACAGCTTTAGGTATATCTAGTAGAGTTAATACAATTGCTATTATGCTCTTATTAGGTTTGTCTCAAGGTTCCCAACCTTTTATCGGTTATAATTATGCTTCAAAAAATTATAAAAGAATGAATAAAGCAATAAAGTTTAGTATGATTTGCGCCGTTATAATAGGTACTACTACATTTTTAGTTACATTTATATTTACAGAACAAATAGTAAAAATGTTTTTAACAGAGCCACCAGAAATTGTAGAATATGGTACATATTTTATAAGAGCTAATATGTCTATATGTACTATACTAGGTATACAGTTTATACTTATGTCCACATTTCAAGCTATGGGTAAAGGTGGTTCGGCTCTTGTAGTATCTCTCTGTAGACAAGGTTTTGCTTTTGTTCCTGCACTAATAATTGGTAATATGTTATTTCAATTAAATGGTATAGTTTGGGCACAACCATTTGCTGACTTAGTTTCTGTTTTTGTATCTTGCACTATGTATATATTTATATATAGAAAAATTAAACATAAAGAAAATTTTTAATCAATTTTTTTAATACTTTATATTAAAAAATTAATATTACTATTAGTCTTGTTCAATAAAAATTAAAACATAAATTTGTTTATAATTTTTATCTTGAATAATAAATCCATATTTAATTATAATAATAAAATGGTAGGTTCAAAACCTACCATTTTATTTATCTAATTATATTTTTTTCACAAAAATTATAAAAATTTTTATATGATATTTTATCTAGTATTTCTCTGCCATATATTTTTTCTATTTTATTAAACAAACTATTATATTTAGATACTTCTTCTATATTTTTAGGAGTTTGTTCAATACCATCAAAATCTCCTCCTAAGCATATTTTATCTATACCAATTATATTAGCAATATAATCTATATGCTTAAAAATATCACCTTCTGTTGCTATATTTTTTTCTGTTAAAAATGCAGGATATAAATTTATTCCTATTATACCTTCACATTCTTTTAATGCTCTTAATTGGTCATCTTTTAAATTTCTATAATGGTTACATATAGTATAAGAATTAGAATGTGTTGCTATAAAAGGCTTTTTTGCTATTTTATATAAATCCCAAAAACCTGCTTCATTTAAGTGAGATACATCTACAACCATATTTATTTCATTCATTATCTTTATAGCCTCTTTACCAAATGATTTTAATCCTTCTTTCGACTTTGTAAAAGCTCCAAAACCTATATTATTTTCATAGTTCCAACATAAAGTTAAAATTCTAACTCCACGATTATAAAAATGTTGTATATTGTTTAGATTATCTTCTAAACTTTCTCCACCTTCTATTGATAATAGACCACTTATTTTATTTTGTTTATTATTTTTTATTATATGATTAAAACAAGTCACTTTACTGATATAAGTATTATTTTCTTCTACTTGTTTTTCAAAAAGGTCTATCATTTTATTTGTTATATTAAATGCGTCTTTATAATATTTTTTAGCTAACCATATAGCAAAAACTTGTGTTGGATTTTTAAATTTACTAAGTCTATATATATCTATATGTAAATTATTTTTTAATAAGTTTTCACCTCTTTCATACATTGCAGTTATTGTATCACAATGTAAATCTACGAAATTATACATATACTTTCTCCTTAATTTAAGAATATTTTTTTTTATAATGTAAATAATATGTTTAGGAGGTGATAATATGTCAAATATTAATAATTCTATAAAATGTACTATATCCAATTGTAAGCATTTTGACCAATCTAATTATTGTAAATTAAATATAATTTCTGTTGGTGGTAATTCTAATTGCACAGAATGTACTGGTACAGAGTGTACAAGTTTTGAATTAAATAAATAGATATATAAAAGCTTTATATGGTGTATAATAAATAGACCATATAAAGCTTTTATATTATTTTATAATAATTGGTATAAGACCTATAATAAATCCTAATATACCTCCTATTATAGTAATAGCATTAAGCTCTTTTTTAGTAACTGATACAATTATATTTTGGATTGTTTCCATATCAAAACTATTTATTTTTGTTTCTATCATACTAGATATAGATATGTTAGATAATATTTTGTCTCCCTGTTTATCAATAAATTTTTGTATTAAATTAAAAATTTTATCTTTAAAACTAGATATATTTATTTTATCTAATATAAAATTTATGTTAA
>CAMMEG010000020.1 GCA_946495765.1 uncultured Eubacteriaceae bacterium | reverse complement strand
AAGATGTTTAAATCGGGAAAGACGGAAGTTTTTACAATTTAAAAGGCTAGTGTTTTCTATCAGTTTTGAGAGTATAAAATATTGAAAAGAGAATATAATATAAGATATAAGATACTCAAAAAGATTACGGTGATGATGCGTTTAGGGGAAACACCCGTTCCCATACCGAACACGAAGGTTAAGACCTAAACGGCTGATGATACTTGGTGGGGGACTGCCTGGGAAAGTAAGTGGTTGCCGTATAAATAAGCCGATGTGGCTCAATTGGCAGAGCAGCTGACTTGTAATCAGCAGGTTGGGGGTTCGAGTCCCTTCATCGGCTTGTAAATTAAATATAATTTATTAATTATGGATCTTTAGCTCAGTTGGTTAGAGCATCCGGCTCATAACCGGACGGTCCAGGGTTCGAGTCCCTGAGGATCCACTTTGGCCCAATAGCTCAGTTGGTTAGAGCGCTGGCCTGTCACGCCAGAGGTCGAGGGTTCGAGCCCCTTTTGGGTCGTTCGTTTTTTAAAGGCATTACTTATTTGTAGTGCCTTTACTGTATTTATAAAAAATTATTTATGGTTTTTATAAAATTAGCATAATATATAAAATATAAAGGTTGTTTACCATTTTTAGTGGCGTTTGAAATATTAAATAATAAAAGATATTTGTATATATTATTATTTTAAATATTTTAGGTTAAATTTTATATAAAATAATGATATTTTTAATAAAAAATATATAAAATTCTAAGTTTACATATTTTATATAAGTATATTTTAATAACAAATAAACTTTCTCAACAATTATTGACAAACAACCAATATATATTATAGGTATAATAAACAAGGTATAAATTTTTAATTTATACCTTGTTTACATGTCAAATATATATGGATAAATTACTATTTATAATGATAAAATATAAATTTTATAGTATAATAAAAATTTAATATAATTAAAATGTAGATAATAAACACTATAAAAATAATTGAATTTTAAATATTTATATGCTATAATCTATTAAGTATAAAATAGGGTATTATTTATAAAATATTTGGAGGATAATATGTTTGTAGATAGAGTAAAAATTCATATAAAAGCTGGAAATGGTGGCAATGGATGTGTATCTTTTCATAGAGCAAAATATGTAACAAATGGTGGACCTGATGGTGGAGACGGTGGAAAAGGTGGTAATGTAATATTTATTGCAGACGAAGGTATAAATACTTTAATGGATTTTAGATATAAAAAACTTTTTAAAGCAGAAAATGGCGAAGATGGAGGCAAAAGAAATTGTACAGGAGCAAATGGCAAAGATATAGTTATAAAAGTCCCTGTAGGTACTATAATAAAAGAGGCTGAAAGTGGTAAAATAATGGCAGATATGATTACGCCGTTTGAAGAAAGAATAATTGTAAAGGGTGGAAAAGGTGGAAAAGGTAATCAACATTTTGCAACACCTACAAGACAAGCACCTAGATATGCAGAAAGAGGAAGAATAGCTAAAGAATATGATGTTATATTAGAGCTTAAACTTATAGCAGATGTAGGGCTTATAGGATTTCCTAATGTTGGAAAATCTACTATTTTATCTATGGTAACTAATGCTAATCCTAAAATAGCTAATTATCATTTTACAACACTATCACCTAATTTAGGTGTTGTAAGAAGTAAGTGGGGTAGTGACTTTGTAATGGCTGATATACCTGGTCTTATAGAAGGAGCTAGTGAGGGTATAGGACTTGGGCACGAATTTTTGAGACATGTAGAAAGAACAAAGGTTTTTATACACGTTGTAGATGCAGCAGGACTTGAAGGTATTTGTCCACTTGAAAATATTGAAAAAATAAATAATGAGCTTAAAAAGTATAATAAAAGTCTTTTAGATAGACCTATGGTTATAGCATGTAATAAAATGGATATACCAGAGGCACAAGAAAATTTTGAAAAAATAAAATCTATCTATGAATCAAAAGATATAAGAGTATTTCCTATATCAGCAGCAACAAATAGTGGTTTAGATGAACTTTTATCAGCAGTAGCAGACATATTGAAAAATTATCCAGAAAATATTGTTTTTGAAGAAGATTTCGAGCCATATGTAGAAGTTAGTATAGATAATGAGCCATTTATTATAAATAATATAGGTGAAGGGTATTATATTGTAGAAGGTGTTGGTGTTGAAAAAATGATGGGATATACAAATATTGATACAGAAAAGGGCTTCGCATTTTTTCAAAAATATCTTAGAGATAAAGGTATTATAGATGCTTTAGAAGAAAAGGGCATACAAGAAGGGGATACAGTTAGAATATATGATTTAGAGTTTGATTATTATAAATAATTTTTTATAAAAATGATTAAATAATTAATACTATAATGTAGAAAGGATAATATTATGTTAAATAGTAAACAAAGAGCATATCTTAGAGGCCTTGCTAATAAAATAGATCCTATTTTTCAGATAGGTAAGTCTGGAGTTAGCCCAGAGCTTGTAGATGCTATAGATGAAGCTTTAGAATCTAGAGAGCTTGTAAAATGTAATATACTTAATAATTGTATGGAAGATATAAAATATATAGCCTCAGCTATTAGTGAGAGAACAAAATCAGATGTTGTACAAGTAATAGGAAAGAAAATAGTAATATATAGGCCTTCTAAAGAAAAACAAGCGATTGTATTACCAAAATAGTATAAAATATAATAAACTATTAATTTATTATATGAATTTTCATAAATTTAAAAGCAAATTTTAATGTGTAAAATTAATTCTACATGATATTTATATCTTACTATTTTATGTAGAATTAATTTTTGTATATAGGTATATTTTTATTAAGACTAACTTTTTATTTAAAAATTATAAATATAATAATTTTAGATGATTCATACAAATAAATAATATATTTTTTAATATAGATATACATAATATATACAAAAATCAATATATGTAATTTTTGATAAGTAATATATTATAGTAAATGAATATAAAGTGATAATAAAATAGTTAAAATGTCAATTATAATAGAGTGGAAAAATTATAGTTTTAATTGACATTTTTTTGTTTTACCTATATAATCTACTTCATATTAAAAATTAGATACATAAACACATTTATTTAAAAACATTGTATATATATAATAATATATGTATATATATTAAATAAGACTTAAAAGTTTATGTTAATTGAGGAGGAATTGCAAATGAAATTTAAAAGATTTTTAGCAGTAGCAATTATCGGAACTATGACTTTTTCATTAGCTGCTTGTAGTTCTAACGAAGGTACAGGAAATAGCGTTTCTACTGAGCAAAATCAATCAGAAACTCAATCTGAATTTGATACAATGGTTGTAAGTGTAAATGAACTTAATGGTATTTTTAATCCATTATTCTATACAACAGCTTTTGATAGTTATGTATTTGGACCTGTTTTTTCATCGGTTTCTATATTAGATGATGATAACAACCTTATTGATGATGCAGGAAATATATCTCAAGAAGAAATTAAAGACGAAGCAGGCAATACTACTCAAGTTAAATATACTATAAAATTAAAAGATGGTGTTACTTTCTCAGATGGTAAGCCTGTTACAATAGATGATTATATATTTACTTTAAAAGTTTTATTAGACCCAGCTTATGATGGTATGAGTACACTTAGTACATTAAATATTGTAGGTCTTAAAGAATATAAAGAAGGTGGAGATACTGTTACAGAAGTATCAGGTATAGAAAGAGTAGATGATTTAACTTGTACTGTACTTGTAGACGGAGTAAATATTATTGGGGATAAACTTCTTGCAAATCAGCCTATTTTACCAAAACATTATTATGGGGTATCAGATGATGGTACAGAATATAAAAAAGGTGATATGACTGTACCAAAATCTAGAAATTCAGTTCCTATGGGAAGTGGCCCTTATGTATTTAAAACATATGAAAATAATATAGTTAGTTTAGAATCTAACTCTAATTATTTTAAAGGAGCTCCAAAAACTCCTAATTTAAAATTCCAAGTTGTAGCAGAAAATAATAAAGTTGACGTTGTAGCTAATGGTGATGTAGATATTGCAGACCCAGCAGCAGACAAAGAAACAATGGCTAGACTTGAAGCAGAATCTATCGAGTATAACTTAACAGATAATAACGGTTATGGATATATTGGTATAAATTCTGAGCGTATTTCAGATTTAAATGTAAGAAAAGGTTTAATGTCTCTTATGAATAGAGAACCTTCTGTAAAATCATATTTTGGTGATTTAGCAGAAGTTTTAGAAAGACCTATGACTAGTACTTTAGCTGAGTATCCTCAAGATGCAAAAACTTATTATCCATATGATAAAGCTAAAGCATTAGAATATTTTGAAGCAGCAGGATATAGTAAAAATGCAAATGGTAAACTTGTAAATGCAAATGGTGAACAACTTAAAGTAGAAGTTGGTGTAGGTGACTTAAAATCTCATCCAACAGCAGGTATTTTCTCTCAAATGAAAGTTGATATGGAAGAAATGGGTGCAGAACTTATTGTATCAGATTTACAATTTAATGTGCTTACAGATAGGATTAATAGTGGAGATTTAGATATGTTCTCTTTAGCGTGGGGTAATTCTAATCATGCAGATTTAAAACAAATATATCATAGTAGTGCAGCAGATGGTGCTGGTTCTAATCATTTTAAATTAAGAGACCCAGAAGTTGATAAACTTTTAGAAGAAGTAGCTACAACTTTAGATTTAGAGAAAAGAAAAGAACTTGTAGCACAAGAACTTGATTTAATTATGGAAAATGCAGTAGTTATGCCAGTTTATCAAAGAAAAAATCTTAATATATTTAGCGATAATTTAAGAATTGACACAGTTTATAGAACACCTTCTCCATACCATACATTTAGAGATGAATATCATGTTATAGAAATGAAATAAATTTTTTAGTTTTTAATTAGCCTTATTTATAAATAAGGCTAATTAAAAATAATAAGACGTTTCTGAAAGCTATACTAAAATGATTATATAAGATATATAACTTTAATTTTTAGCTTTCAGAAGCGTCTTACTTTATAATAAGAGTAAGTTATAAAAGTTATATTAACTTATTATTAGACTTATATAAATATTAAAATAGTATATCTATAATATAAAAGATACATAAGAAATTTTATACATTTTATAATGTGATTTTATTATATCTTTTTTATAATATTTTAATGTATAATATTAAAATAGGATAGATATAAAAGAAAGGAATGTTTTTGATGAAGCAATATATAATAAGAAGAATTTTAATAAGTCTTATTGTTCTTGTTGGTGTTTCATTTTTATTATATGCTATAATTTATTTTATGCCAGGGGATTTTGTAAGCACTGTTACATCTGGTAATCCATCTATAACAGATGAAATGAAACAAAAGTTAAGAGAATTATATGGTGTTGATAAAAGTCTTTTAGAAGGATACTTTGATTGGGCAGTAGCTGCCTTAAAAGGTGATTTTGGTACATCTTTTGTATTTCAACAACCAGTTACACAGGTTATAAAAGATAGAATGTGGATATCATTTTGGTTATCTTTTATAGCATTTGTTATACAAATTGCCATAGCATTACCTTTAGGAACTATTGCTGCGACAAAACAATATTCTAAAATAGATTATTCAATAGTTGCTTTTGCCCTTGCTGGCATATCACTTCCTTCCTTCTTTTTTGCTGCAGTTTTACAAAAAATATTTGCAGTAGATTTAGGAATATTACCTTTACAAGGGATGGTTACTGCTCGTAAAAATTTAGAAGGTTTTCCTCTTATATTAGATATGGGTAAACATTTTATATTACCAATAATAGTATTTGTTGTTACAAGTATGGGAGCATGGCTTAGATATACAAGAAATAATATGTTAGAAGTATTAAGTGCAGATTATGTTAGAACTGCTCGTGCTAAAGGCGTGCCAGAAAAAGTTGTTATAGGAAAACATGCTTTTAGAAATACCTTAATACCTATTATTACTATGATAGGTGGTAGTTTACCTTCATTATTTGCAGGTGCTATAATAACAGAAGGTTTATTCTCAATAGATGGTCTTGGTAATATTGCTTTAAAAGCAGTTAATCAAGGTGATATACCATTCTTAATGGGATATTTTATGTTTTTAGCTGTTTTAACTCTTTTAGGAACTTTAATTTCAGATATATTATATGCAGTGGCTGACCCAAGGGTTAGATATAATTAACAGGAGGTTTGTTATGGAAAATGTAAAAGAAAGAGAAGATCAAGAAAATGTAACAGCTATACAGACTCCTGGTGCTTTAATAATGAAGAGATTTTTAAAGAATAAGTTAGCAGTAGTAGGTTTAGCTATTATAGGTTTTATATTGACATTTTGTTTAATAGGACCTTTTTTCACACCATATGGAGAATATGAGGTATTTTATAAAGATTCAAGTGGACAAGAAATTAGTATGAGTGATGCTACGTCTTCTGAAGGAGGAGCAAAAGAAGGGCTAGAACTTAACTTAAAAGCTCCTATGTCCAGTAAGCATATTTTAGGTACAGATGCAGACGGACGTGATGTTTTTACCCGCCTTATGTATGGTGGTAGAATATCTTTAATGTTTGGATTTTGTGTTGTTGTGTTAGAGCTTTTAATAGGAGTTGCTCTTGGTGGCATAGCAGGTTATTATGGTAAATGGGTTGATATGATTATAATGCGTCTTGTTGATATATTCTACTGTATTCCATTTTTACCTCTTATGCTTATGATATCAGGGGTTATGGCTAGTATGAAAGTACCAGCACAACAGAAAATATATGTACTTATGATTATAATGGGTGCTTTAAAATGGGCATCTGTTGCAAGGCTTGTACGAGGACAAATTTTATCTATACGTGAAATGGAATATATGCAGGCAGCTAAAGCTTGTGGACTTAAAACGTCAAGAATAATTATAAAACATTTAATACCTAATGTTACATCTATAATAATTGTTATGGCTACAATGGATTTAGGAAGCGTTATATTAACAGAATCTACTTTAAGTTTCTTAGGTGTTGGTTTATCTTTCCCTTACGCTTCATGGGGGAATATGGTTAATGCAGTTAATAACTCCGTTATTATGCAAAACTATATTAATATATGGTTACCACCAGGAATTGCCATATTATTACTTGTAATGGCATTTAATTTTATTGGTGATGGTCTAAGAGATGCCTTTGACCCTAAAATGAAAAGGTAGGTGAAAAATATGGCTTTAAATAAAAAAGAACTAAAACAAAAAGAAAAAGAAATTAAAAAGTTTAATAGACAAAAATTTAAAGAATATACTAAACAAAAAAATAGAAAATTAGTACCAGAAGAAGAATATGTTACAGAAATGAAAAATAGCAATAATTTAATAGAATTTGATAATTTACAGACATATTTTTATACAGATGCAGGTACTGTAAAATCAGTAGATGGAGTTTCTTTTGATATACCTATTGGTAAAACAGTAGGTGTTGTAGGAGAGTCTGGTTGTGGTAAATCTGTTACTAGTTTATCACTTATGGGTCTTTTGCCAGGGCCATATGGACAAATTGCTGGAGGAGAAATTAGATATAATAGTAAAGAATTAGGAAAAACAGTAAATCTTGCTAAATTACCTCAAAGCATACATGGCAAAATAAGAGGTGGAGAAATATCTATGATATTTCAAGAACCTATGACAAGTTTAAATCCTATATTTACAATAGGTGAACAAATAGAAGAAGTTATTTATTATCACGACCCAAAAGAAACAAAAGAAGGTAGGAAACAAAGAACTTTAGAACTTTTAAAAGCTGTTGGTATATCTCGTGTAGAAGAAATATATAAGAGTTATCCACATGAATTATCTGGTGGTATGCGTCAAAGAGTAGTTATAGCTATGTCTCTTGCTTGTGGACCAAATTTTATAGTAGCAGATGAACCTACTACTGCTCTTGATGTTACAATACAAGCCCAGATATTAGACCTTCTTCGTGAACTTAAAAATAAAATAAATGCATCTATTATGCTTATAACACATGATTTAGGTGTTGTAGCAGAAATGGCTGATTATGTTGTTATAATGTATGCTGGTAGAGTAGTAGAAAAAGGAGAGGTAAAAGAGATATTTAAAAATCCTAAACATCCTTATACAAGAGGACTTTTAAAATCTCGTCCTGTTTTACAAGAAGGTACAGAAAGATTATATTCTATACCAGGAGCTGTACCTAATCCGATAAATATGCCTTCTGGTTGTTTCTTTAAAAATAGATGTGAAAATTGCATAGATATATGTGATACAGTTTATCCAAAATTAATAGATATAAGTGATACACATAAAGTTACTTGTCATCTTTATAACGAAAGAAAGGAGGGTTAATAATGGAAAACAAAGACAGAGTTATTTTAGAAGTAAAAAATCTTGTTAAACATTATCCTATAAAAGCTGGTGTTTTACAAAAAACAGTTGGGCAAGTTCGTTCTGTAGATGGTGTTTCTTTTTCTATAAATAAAGGACAGACATTTGGACTTGTAGGAGAATCTGGTTGTGGTAAGACTACCATAGGTAGAACTTTAATAAGACTTGTAGAGCCTACAGCTGGTGAAGCTATTTTAAATGGAAAAAATATATTTGCTTTAAACAAGAAAGAGTTAAAAGATTTAAGACCTAAAATACAAATGATATTTCAAGACCCATATTCATCATTAAACCCTCGTATGCCTATTGGAGAAATAATAGGAGAAGCCGTTCGTGAACATAATATTGTATCAAAAGACAGACTTAAAGATTATATACTACAAGTAATGGAAGAATGTGGACTTAGAAAATATTATATAGATAGATATCCACATGAATTTTCTGGTGGACAAAGACAAAGAATTTGTATAGCTAGAGCATTAGCACTTCGTCCAGACATAGTTATAGCAGATGAACCCGTTTCTGCACTTGACGTTTCTATACAAGCTCAAGTTATAAATCTTATGAAAGATTTACAAACAAAAAATGGTTTAACATATCTTTTTATATCTCATGATTTATCAGTTGTAGAATATTTAGCAGATATGGTAGGGGTTATGTATTTAGGAAGCTTAGTTGAACTTGCTACAAAAGAACAAATTTTTAGTAATCCAAGACATCCTTATACAGAGGCACTTTTAAGTGCAGTACCTATACCAGATCCAGATAAAAAAATGAACAGAATAATATTAGAAGGAGATATACCATCTGCTTCTAACCCTCCAAAAGGTTGTAAATTCCATACTAGATGTCCTAAATGTATGGATATTTGTAAAGAACAGCCACCTATTTGGAAGGATTATGGTAATGGACATTATACTGCTTGTCATTTATATCCACAAGAATAAAAATTAATAAAATTATATTTTTAAAAAGACTGTAGATTTTCCTACAGTTTTTTTATCAATAAAGATAAAGGATTTTTTATAATATTTACTGGTGTTAAAGATATTATATAATGAAGTATGAAAACATTTTAGTTAAATAAAATATTTTTAATATAAATTATATATAAAATAAATATGACATCAATTGGAAATTTTTGATACAATTAATGTTAAATAATCTAAAATATAAATTTTAAATGTATAATTAAAAAGGTTGATTTTTATAAAAATATATAGTAATATAAATAATAAATTTAATATAATTATTTATTGTAAAAATATAAATTAAGTTTTATTTAAAATAATAGGTATTTTTAAATATAGTAGAAGTTTATTTAATATTTTAATTTACAGAGGGTTTTATATGAATTTAGATGAAATAAAAACAAGAATGAAAGATGGCAGATTATATTTTTCAGATAATGAAGAGTTAGTAAAGGAACAATTAAAATACTTAGAATTATTATATGATTTTAACCAAACTAGACCTTTAGAGATTGAAAAAAGACAAAGACTTTTAAAAAATATGTTTGCAGAAATAGGTGAAAATTGTTATATAGAGCCACCTTTAAGGGCAAATTGGGGTGGTAAAAATGTACATTTTGGTAATAATGTTTATGTTAATTTTAATTTAACATTAGTTGATGATGCACATATATTTGTAGGTGATGATACTATGATAGCACCTAATGTTATATTAGCAGGAGGTACTCACCCTATAAGTCCAGAGATTAGAAAGAAAAAAGGACAATATAACCTTCCAGTAAAAATAGGTAAAAATGTATGGATAGGAGCCGGTTGTATTGTATTACCTGGTGTTAGCATAGGAGATAATACAGTTATAGGAGCAGGAAGTGTTGTTACAAAAGACATACCAGAAAATGTTGTAGCAGTTGGTAATCCTTGTAGAATATTAAGAGAAATAAATGAAAATGATATGAAATATTATAGCAGTGGTAGAAAAATAGATATATAAGGGGGGTATTTATGTTAGAAGAATATATTACATTAACTATAAAAAAACAAAAGAATATAGCACTTATAGCTCATGATAATAAAAAAAGAGAGCTTATAGAGTGGTGTCAAAAATATAAAAATATTTTAGAAAATCACAAGCTTTATGGGACAGGAACTACATCTAGAATGATAACTGATAATACAGGTCTAAAAGTAAAAGG
This sequence comes from uncultured Eubacteriaceae bacterium, assembly GCA_946495765.1. Taxonomy (GTDB): domain Bacteria; phylum Bacillota; class Clostridia; order Lachnospirales; family CAG-274; genus Tyzzerella. The sequence continues at coordinate 13,446 of CAMMEG010000020.1, read as the reverse complement.
ATTTAATAGTGGACCTTTAGGTGGAGATCAACAAATAGGTGCAAAAATAGTAGAAGGAGTAATAGATTTTGTTGTATTTTTTTCAGACCCTTTAACAGCACAGCCACACGATCCAGATGTTAAAGCTCTTCTTCGTATAGCACAAGTATATGACATACCTATAGCTAATAATAAATCATCAGCAGATTTTATAATAACATCTAGCCTTATGAATGAAAATTATGACCATAAAGTTTTAAATTTCCAAAAAAGTATTAAAAGACGTGCTAAAATATTATAGTTTTAAAGGAGAATAGTGATGATAAAGCTTATTACTTGTGATATAGATGGTACTCTTCTTAAAGAGTATGCAGATCCAATAGATTCTGAGTTATTTATATTGATAGAAAAATTTTATGAAAAAGGTGTACTTTTTTTTGCGACAAGTGGACGACAGCTTTATAATTTAAAACAAATATTTGAACCAGTTAAAGATAAAATAGGATATATTGCAGAAAATGGTGCAATTATATTCTATAAAAATAAAATATGGCATAAATCAGTAATAGATTTAGAGTTAGCAAGAAATTTATCTAAAAAAATATTAGAAAAAGAGGGTGTAGAGTTATTTATATGTGGTGAGAACACAACATATATTATGCCTAAATCAAAAGAGTTTAACAATTTAATAGGAAAAGAAGTACAAAATCATATTACACCTATTAAATATTTTGATGATATAAATCAAGATATTGTTAAAGTATCACTTTTTTATAAAGAAGGTATAAATGATGAAATAATAGAGGATTTTGTTAAAGATTTTGGAGACAAATTTCAACATACAGTTTCAGGGCATACTTGGTATGATTTTATGAATCTTAATACACATAAAGGTAATGCTATAAAAATATTACAAAATATTATTAACGTATCAAGTGAACAAACAGTTGCATTTGGAGATAATTTTAATGATATAGAAATGTTAACAGATGCAAAGTATAGTTATGCTATGGAGCAAGCTCATGAGGAAGTGAAAAAGGCTGCAAATTATACTTGTAGTAATGTAGTAAAAACTTTAAAATATCTTTATAATAAATTTTTTGAGAAGGAGTAGAATATGACTAATGATATGACAGTAGGAAATCCTACTAAACTAGTTATAAAGTTTATTATCCCACTTCTTATAGGTAATATATTTCAACAATTCTATAGTATGGTAGACACTATTATAGTTGGTAAATATGTTGGGACAAATGCACTAGCAGGTGTTGGTTCAACAGGTGCTATAAATTTTTTTATATTAGGATTTGCAATGGGATTAACAAGTGGATTTGCTGTGCCTATTGCTCAAGGGTTTGGAGCAAATGACTATGATAAAGTAAGGCATTTTGTAGCTATGAGTACATACCTTACAATTATTATAGGAATAATAATAACTATTTTATCTACTATAAGTTTAGAGCCATTATTAACTATTACTAAAACGCCAAGTGATATATATGAATATGCATATGATTATATGATAATAATATTGGCAGGTATATTGACAAATATGGCATATAATATTACAGCTAGTATATTAAGAGCTTTAGGAGATAGTAAGACGCCACTATATTTTCTTATTATTGCGTCATTTTTAAATATAGTGTTGGATTTTTTATTTATATTAACATTTAATATGGGGGTTGCAGGTGCAGCATGGGCTACAATTATATCTCAAGGTATATCAGCTTTATTATGTGTTATTTATATGAATAAAAAATTTGAGATATTAAAAATGAAAAAAGAAGATTTTAAATATAAACAAAGTTCAGCTAATATACTTTTAAGAATTGGATTTCCTATGGCTTTTCAATATTCAGTAATAGCAATAGGAAGCATACTTTTACAAAGTGCAGTTAATTCTTTAGGGACTATATATGTTGCTAGTTATACTGTATGTTGTAGAATAGAACAATTAGCTATACAACCATTTTCTACATTAGGTATTGCAGGAACTACATACACAGGACAAAATCTTGGTGCTGGTAGATTAGATAGAATAAAAGAAGGTATGAAAAAAATGACAATAATTGGTATTGTACTAGCAATTATATGTTCTGGTATAATATATGTATTCAATATACCTCTTATAAACTTATTTATATCAGAAGGTGATGATAAAATACTAGTTATTAAATACGTTAGACAATATTTAGTATGGGTTTGTGCATTCTTTATACCTCTTATGCTTTTAATATTATATAGAAGCTCTATACAAGGTATGGGTGATACAGTATTTCCTATGATAGCTAGTGTAGTAGAATTAGTTGGTAGAGTAGCTGTTGCAGCAGGTCTTGTAGCATTTATTGGATATTTATCTATATGTATTGCTTGTCCAGTAGCATGGACAGGTGGGGCTTTAATTGTTGTGCCAGCATATTTTATGAAAATTAAAAAATTAGAAAAAAATATTGCATAAATAGAAGGTATGAAAAATGTATAAAAATATAATAGATGAAAAGAAAATATTTTTTAAAACAGGAAAAACTAGAAATATAGATTTTAGAATAGCAATGCTTAATAATTTAAAAAAAAGTATACTGAAGAATGAAGAAGATATTATGATTGCCTTAGAAAAAGATTTAAGTCGATCTAAATCTACTTCATATATGGCAGAAATATTACCAATTTTACAAGAAATAGATTATTTTATAAAAAATATATATAAACTATCAAAAATAAAAATAAAAAAGACTCCTAGTATACTTTTAGGATATAAAAGCTATGAGATAAAAGAACCTTATGGTATTTGTCTTATTATATCTCCTTGGAATTATCCTTTTTTACTTACTATCTCTCCTCTTATTGGAGCAATAGCAACAGGAAATTGTGCTATAATAAAACCATCAGAATATTCTATAAATAGCTCAAATGTATTAAAAAAAATTATAGATGAAGCTTTTAAAGAAAATTATTGTCAAGTTATTTTAGGTGAGGCAGACGTAGTAGAAAATATTATAGATAATGGTGTAGACTTTATATTTTTTACAGGTAGTACAAATGTAGGAAGAATAATAATGAAAAAAGCAAGTGAAACTTTAACGCCAATAAGTTTAGAGTTAGGTGGAAAGAGTCCTTGCATTGTAGATAAAAATATAGACTTAGATAAAGCAGCTAAGCGTATAGTTTGGGGTAAAACTTTAAATTCAGGTCAAACTTGTATATCTCCAGATTATTTATTAGTTGATGATAAAATAAAAGATAAGTTAATAGAAAGACTTATTTTTTACACAGAAGATATGTGGGCTAAGAATATTTTAAAAAACTCCTATTATTCTAAAATAATAAATGAAAAAAATTTCGATAGAATATTAAAGTTAATAAATAATGGGGATATTTTATATGGTGGAAATTATGATAGAGAAACTTTAAAAATTGAACCAACATATATAACAAATATTTCAATGTATGATAACATTATGCGAGAAGAAATATTTGGACCTATTTTACCTATAATAAGCTATAATAACATAGAACATATATATGATATAGTGGAGTATAATAAAAATCCTCTAGCCATGTATATATTTTCTAAAAATAAAAGTTTTATTAATACTTTAATAAAAAATATACCTTGTGGTAATGTTTGTATAAATGATACTATTTTACAAGTAACTAATCATCATATGCCATTTGGTGGTCGAGGTACTAGTGGTATAGGAGTATACCATGGAGAGTATAGTTATGACTTATTTTCTCATAAAAAAGGTATTTTAAAAGCTAGTAATATTTTCGAATTACAAATTAGATATAAAAATACAAATAATTTAGCTCCTATAAAAAAATTATTAAAGATAATAAAAGCTATATAAAAGGTTAATTTTAACCTTTTATATAGCTTTTATTATCTTTAATTAATCTATTACTTTATTCTTCTTGTATATTTGTATTGTCAGCTAAATTATTTTCATTCATTTTTTTTATGTATATATCAAAAATATGATTAAAAATATAAGAATTAAAAAATGCTAATATGCCTGGAATAAATACTAAAATAGGTGGAACACGAGTAGCAGATAAAATCATGACAATAGCTAAAACAACCATTAAGATAGTCCAACCGAAGTGCTTAATAGACATTATAAAAGAAAATTTAAACATATTCTTAGTAGTATTTTCAAATTTTGATATTAAAGGGAAAATATAAAGGTTTATTATTGAATAAAATAAAAAAATTATACAAAATAAATAATACATAAAAAGACCTTTTGTAGTAGGTATAAATTTAAAATAATAAATATCAACAATAAGTACGATACCAACTATGAAAAGAATAAGCCAAACAATAGTTCCTTGTTTAAAATTTTGTTTAAATGCTTTAAAAAAGTCTCTAATAAGATAACCTTCTTCATCTTTAGCTAGCTTTAAAAATACATAATATAAGGCAGAATTAGCAGCACCTATTGTAAAAATAGGTATACAAAATATAAGATATATTACACTTAAAAAACAAGCATCAAAAAATTTTCCAATAAATCTCCAAGCAGGATTATCTAAATCAAAAAAACTATTCATTTTTACCTCCTAAGTATATATATTTTAATATTATAGCATATTTTTTATATTTAGAAAAGAGTAAGATTGATAATAAAAAGATAATTGTTGACATAAATGTTTTAAATATGTAATATAAAGGTATAATTAAAATTGAGGTGATTAATATGAATAATAATGATATATATGATGTAGTTATAATAGGTTCAGGGCCTTCAGGATTAGCAGCTGCTATATATGCAGAACGAGCAAAATTAAAGGCTATAACAATTGAAAAACAATATATGAGTGGTGGTCAAATTTTAAATACTTATGAAGTAGATAATTATCCAGGTTTGCCAGAGATTAATGGCTTTGACATGGGTCAAAAATTTAGACAACATGCAGAAAAATTAGGATCTAAATTTATAAAAGATGAAGTTTTAGAACTTGAAATAATGGAAAAAATTAAAAAAGTTCATTGCAAAAATAATGAATTTTTAACAAAAACTGTAATAATAGCTACAGGTGCTCAACATAGACTTTTACAGGTTAAAGGCGAGCAAGAATTATATGGAAAAGGTGTTTCTTATTGCGCTACTTGTGATGGAGCATTTTATAAAGAAAAAACTGTAGCTGTTGTTGGAGGTGGAGATGTAGCTTTAGAAGATGCTATATTTTTATCTAGACTTTGTAAAAAAGTGTATCTTATACACAGAAGAAATGAATTTAGAGGAGTAAAAATACTACAAGAGAAAGTATTTTCAATAGATAATATAGAAGTAATATGGGATACTGTTGTAGATGAAATATGTGGTGAAAATGAAGTATCATCTATAAATATATCTAATGTAAAAACAAAGGATAATAAAACTTTAGAGGTAGATGGTGTATTTGTAGCAATAGGTATAATACCTAATAGCCATATATTTGAAAAGCATTTAAAACTTGATGAATCAAATTATATTATAGCAAATGAAGACTGTAAAACATCTGTTGAAGGGGTATTTGTAGCAGGAGATGTACGTACAAAAGCTTTAAGGCAAATTGTAACAGCAGTCTCTGATGGAGCTAATGCTATTACGTCTATTGAGAAGTATTTAGCAACGAAGTTTTAAAATTAGTTATCTCAAATTGAAGACAAAATATTAAAACTAACCATTTTGCTTTAGATTGTGTAAATATTTAGATTTATAAAGACTTCAGCAATTATGGAAGAAATTAGCTTTTTTACTTATAGTATATTCAAATACTAAAATATACCCTATATATAAATAGGGTATATTTTAGTTATATTTATTTTTTAATTTTTTATAGTGTAAATATATTAATGTAAAAATAATAGTAGGTGTAAATAAAATAGCTATTAAAATTATTATATCAAAAATTTGTATAATAATGCTAGGTAAAAAGTCTATTGAATAATTAACTACTATAAAAGTATTATCATTACTATTAGGCAAAAAACTTAGTATAATTGTTATAATTATAGATATTAAAGGTAATAACCCAAATATAAAAGAGCCAACAGGTAAAATTAAACCTATTTTTTCATTTTTTATATTTTTACATATATATATTTGTAATATTGCAAATATTATTAGAACACCAATAAGTGAAATGAAAGATAATATTGAAAGCATAAAATCACTCCTAAATTAAATATAGATTATTTTATGAGACTACATTTGCTACATCCAGTAGGAGTTTTGGCACAACCGCCTAAAGCAGTTTCTCTAAGCTCAGAAGGCATTGTTTTACCAACAGAATACATACAATCTATCATTTCATCTAAAGGGATAATATTTTTTATACCAGCTAAAGCCATTTCAGCACATATTAAGGAATTTGTTGTACCCATACCATTTCTAGCTTGACAAGGAACTTCAACAAGACCAGCAACAGGGTCACAAACAAGGCCTAAAAGATTTTGCAAAGCAGTAGAGGCGGCGTACATACATTGTTTAGGAGAGCCACCCATCATTTCAACAGCTGCAGAGGCTGCCATAGCGGAAGCAGACCCAACCTCAGCTTGACAACCAGCTTCAGCACCAGCAACCGAGGCATTTCTCATTAATAAATAACCAATAGCACTAGCATTAAATAAACCATTTAATACATATTCATCAGAAAGATTAAACTCTTCTTGTAACGCTAATAATAAACCAGGAACAACACCAGCAGCACCAGCAGTAGGAGCAGCAACAATAATTCCCATACTAGTATTTACTTCTAATACACCAAGAGCATAAGCTAAAGCTTTTGTTGTAAGGCTACCAGACAAAGATTTACCTTCTTTTAATCTATCAATAAGTTTCTTTTCTTCTCCACCAATTAATCCACCCATAGTTTTAATTGGTTGTTCTAAAGGAGTTTTAATAGCTGATTTCATTATGTTTAAAGATTTAGTCATTTTTTTAATAATATCTTCTCTTGAATCACTTGTGTTAGCTAATTCACGTCTAATCATTACTTCTGAGATAGGAAGATTATGTTTTTCACATAGCTCTAAAAGTTCACGGGCATAATTAAAATTCATGGCATTACCTCCTTATATTTGAACTAATACTACATTTAGAATATTTTTATTTTGTTTTAAAGCATTTATTATGTTATCATTTATTTTATCATCACATTCTATAATAGAATGTGCTTTTTCTCCTTTAGCGTCACGATATACTTTCATAAATGCTATATTTATATTATTATCTTGTAGGTAGTTAGTTATAAATGCTAATACACCTTTTTTATCTAGATGATCAATAATTAGGGTAGGGTATTCTCCAAAAAATTCCAATGTTATATTGTTAATAGAGATTATTTTAATCTTGCCACCACCAATAGATATACCTCTAACAACCATTTTATCTCCTGTTTTACTTTCCATACAAACATCTACAACATTTGGATGCTCTAATTCTATATTACTTTCTTCAAAAGAGTAAGTTATACCAAGTTGTTTTGCTATATCAAAAGAATCTCTTATTCTTAAGTCATCAGATACAAAACCAAGGCTACCACCTAATAAAGCTTTATCTGTACCATGACCTTTATATGTTTTAGCAAAAGAACCATATAATATAAATTTTACATTTTTTATTTCTTTACCAAACATTTTTTTTGCTATGGAAGATATAGAGGCTGCGCCAGCTGTATGAGAGCTAGAAGGACCTATCATATTAGGACCTACTACATCAAAAATACTAATGAAACTCATTTTGTTCCTCCTTAAACTAATTTTTATTTTTTATAATTAGGTTATGGTTTTATTTTTCAAGATAAAAATCATAAATGGGTTTTTATTTTAATTTTTATCTTGAAAAATATTATAAATAACCGTTTTTAGTATAAAATACTAAAAAATTATTTTATATACTTTTTATAAAAATTATCAACAATAATAGCTATTGCATTATCTCCAGATACATTACAAGCAGTACCAAAGCTATCTTGAGTAATATATAATGTTATTAAAAGTCCTGCTAAAGCCCCATTTGGGTCTATACCTACCATTGATAAAAATGGAACAGCAGACATAATAGCTCCACCAGGTGCACCAGGGGATGCAATCATTACAACTGCTAGTGTTAATATAAATGGAATTATTATTCCTAAACTTATATCTAGATTATTCATTAATAAAACACTTATTACACAAGAAGTTATAGTTATCATACTACCAGCTAAATGAATATTTGCACATAAAGGGATAACAAATTCTCTTATTTGTGGTGAAGTATTATTTTTTTTAGCACAGTCTAGATTTACAGGTATTGTAGCAGCAGATGATTGTGTACCTATTGCAGTTAAATATGCAGGTATTTGATTTTTTAAAAGATTTAAAGGATTTTTTTTACTAATAAAACCAGCGAATATAAATATTGCTATAATATATAAAATATGAAGTATAATAACTGTTATAAAAACTTTCCATAGTACAGACAATATAGAGAAAGCTTGACCACTATATGTTAAATTTGCAAATGTTGATAATATGTAAAATGGTAGAAAAGGTATTATTGCTTTATTTAAAACTTTTGTTATAATTGTAGAAAATTCTGTAAAAAAATCATAAGTAACATACCCTATTTCTTTGCCTTTCATTGTACTAATTGATAGACCTAATAAAAATGCTAATACAACAGCAGAGGTAACATCAAATAGTGGATTTAACTCAATAGAAAATAAAGGCTGTATAAAATTAGTTTCATCACTTAAGTTTGTAAATACATTATTAGATATAAAGTATGGAAAAAGATTAGTAGCTATTATATATGCTATTGTACCAGCTATTAATGTTGAAGTATAAGAAACAAAAGTTGTAAATCCAAGTAATTTCCCAGCACCTTGACTTAAATCAGCAATACCTTTTGTTATATATGCTAATATCATAAGGGGTATTATAAATTTTAAGAATAAGCTAAAAAAATTAGCTAATGTAACAACTATTTTCATTATAATTTCAAAATTTTCAAAGCCTTTGATAGACAACATCATAGTAGAATAACCTAGCAAAATACCTAACAAAATACCAATAATAAGCTTAGGAATAAGTCCTATTTTCTTTTTTTTCATAATATTCTCTCCTTTATATATTTAGATTTATAAAGATTATATATTAGATGGTAAAAAAGTACAAGTATTTTATTAAAAATTATATAAAATTAATAAATATAAAAATATAAACTTAAAATATATAATAAAACATATAGAAAAAATTATTAAAACATGGTAAAATATAAAATAAACTTGTATTTAAAAATATAAAAATCTAAATAATTATTTTATAATAGTTAAAGTATAGCAACAAAATAAAACAATTTATAAAATATATTTTGGAGGATTAAAATGAAAAAAATATTACTTTTTATATTATCTATTATATTTATATTTATAGACCAAGTAGTTAAAATTATATGTTTTGAAAAACTAAAGCCAATAGGTTCAATTAAAGTTATAGAAAACTTTTTTTATCTTACTTATGTAGAAAATAAAGGTGCAGCATTTGGTATGCTACAAGGTGCTAGATGGATATTTATAGGTATAGCTTTTATTGCTGTTATTTTTTGTATATATTATTATAATAAGTTACCTAAAAATAAGTTTTTAAATATTAGTAAAATTTCATTAACATTTATTATAGCTGGTGCAGTAGGTAATATGATAGATAGAATATTTAGAGGATATGTTATAGATATGTTTCATTTTATATTTTGGGGAAGAGAATTTGCTGTATTTAATGTGGCAGATATATTAGTATGTGTAGGTACATTTTTTATTGCAATAGCTATTATCTTTTCAGAAGATTCTAAAAAAGAAAAAATAGATAAAGAAAAGGGAGAATAGTTTTGGAACAACTAGAATTTATAATATTAAAAGAAGATGAAGATAAAAGAATAGATAATTTTTTAAATGAAAATTTAGAAGATATATCAAGAAGTAGAATACAAAAACTTATAGAAGAAAATCAAGTATTAGTAAATAACAAAAATATTAATAAAAATTATAAATTAAAAATAAATGATTATATTGTTGTAAACATAGAAGAGCCAAAAGAAATAAATGTTCTTCCAGAAAATATACCTATTGATATAGTTTATGAAGATGATGATATTATACTTATAAATAAACCTCAAAATATGGTTGTTCATCCTGCTAATGGACACTATACGAATACATTAGTAAATGCTTTAATGTTTCACTGTAAAGATAACTTATCTGGAATAAATGGAATTTTGCGTCCAGGAATAGTGCATCGTATAGATAAAGATACTTCAGGTATACTTGTTGTTGCTAAAAATGATAAAGCACATAAAAGTTTGGCAAGTCAGCTAGAAAATCATTCTATGAATAGAGTTTATTATGCTATTGTATATAATAATTTAAAAAATGATACTGGAACAATAGATGCACCAATAGGTAGACACCCAATAGATAGGAAGAAAATGGCAGTTATAGAAAAAAATGGTAAAAGAGCAGTAACACATTATGAAGTCTTAAAAAGATTAAAAAAATATACATTCATTAGACTAAAATTAGAAACAGGTAGAACCCATCAGATAAGAGTACATATGTCTCATATAGGAAATCCTCTTTTAGGAGATACTATTTATGGAGGACAAAAACAACCATTTAAACTTATAGGACAAGTATTACATGCAAAAGTTTTAGGATTTATACATCCAACTACAAATGAGTATATGGAATTTGAAACAGAGTTACCACAGTATTTTAATGAACTTTTAAACAAACTAAAATAAATGCAAAGGAGAAGCCTTATGATTTTTCAAAGAAAAGATTTTATAAGCCTTATGGACGTAAGTGCTGAAGAAATATTACATATATTAGAGACAGCAGAAACTATGAAACACGTTATAGGTAAAAAAAATAAAAAATCACCTTATTTAGAGGGGAAATCAGTAATAGTTTTATTTTATGAAAAAAGTGTAAGGGCAAAACTTTCTTATGAATTAGCCGCACAATATTTAAGTGCTAATATTGTAGATATAGTAGTGTCTGAAACTAATAATAGATATGAAAATTTGCATGAGATGGGAAGAACAATAGACCAGATGGGAGCAGACTTTATAATATGTAGGCATCCTATGAGTGGAAGTGCTAAATTTATAGCTGAAAATGTTAATGCTAGCGTTATAAATGCAGGAGATGGTATTAATGAAAACCCTAGTCAAGCTCTTTTAGATTTAATGACTATAAAAAATACTAAAGGTGGATTTAAAGGATTAAAGGTGGCTATTATAGGTGATGTTGAAAGTTCTAGAGTTACTAGAAGTAATATATGGGGACTTTTAAAATTAGGAGCAGATGTATGTGTATCAGGTCCTCCTACTATGATACCACCAGAGTTAGAAAAATTTGGAGTTAGAGTATATTATAATCCAAAAGAGGCTGTAAAAGATGCCGATGTTATAATGACACTTAGGTTACAAGATGAGGTATCTTATGGTAGTAAGTTAGCTTCTTTTAATGAGTATAAAAACTTTTTTAAATTAGATGAACCCCTTTTATCTTATGCAAATAAAGATGCAATAGTAATGCACCCAGGTATGCCTCATAAAAGTATAGAAATATCTACATCTATATTAGAAACAACCCGTGTATTAATGGATGACCAAATAACTAATGGTGTAGCTGTACGTATGGCTTTACTTTATTTATTATCTTTAGGAATGGGGGTATAATTTAGATGGATTTATTAATAAAAAATGCCAAAATTGTGTCTAATGGTATAATGGATAAAGAGTGTAAAGATATTTACATAGAAAATGGTATTATAAAAAATGTAGATAAAAATATAAATATAGAAAATATTAAAATATTAGATGCTAAAAATAATCTTGTATTACCAGGATTTATAGATATTGGATGTAGAATATTTGAAAATGGATATGAAAGTAAAGAAAATGTAATAAAACTTACACAAGCTGGTAGTAAAGGTGGATTTACTACTATAACTACATCATCTTCAGCAAAGCCAATAGTAGATAATAAAACTGTTGTAGAATATATACACTCTAAGTGTAAAGGAATAAATAATATAAATTTATATCCTATTGGTAATATGACTAAAGGTGGAGAAGGTAAAGAAATAGCAGAAATAGGTGAGATGATTTTAACAGGTGTTGTAGCCATATCTGATGGAGGAGTTCCAATAGAAGATACAAGTCTTTTAAGAGATATATTTTTATATTCTAAAATGTTTAATATAACGCTTATGACTACATTAATAGAACATAATTTATCTAAAAATGGTAGTGTAAACTATGGATACATGGCAACAAAACTAGGACTTGTTGGTATACCTAGAGAATCAGAAGAAATAGAAACTTCTAAAAATATTATTTTAGCTAAATATACAGGAGCAAAAGTACATATATCTTATGTCACTACAAAAGGAGCAGTAGAACTTATTAGAAGTGCTAAAAAAGAAGGTGTAAATATAACTTGTAGTACAGCTCCACACTATTTTACTCTTACAGATAGTTCAATTGATAACTATAATACTTTAGCAAAAGTTATGCCTCCTCTTAGAGAAGAGGAAGACATAATAGCTATAAAAGAGGGACTTAAAGACGGAACAATAGACATAATAGCATCAGGACATTCACCTTCTCTTTATGAAAAAAAGATTATGGAGTTTGAAAGAGCTGACTTTGGTATATCTGGATTAGATGTTGCTTTTAATATTACTAATACAAAGCTTATAAAGGAAGACAACTTTTCAATAGAAGATATAACATTATTTATGAGTAAAAATCCAGCAAAAATTTTAGGATTTAATACTAAAGGTGAAATAAAACAAGGTTATGATGCAGATATAATTATTATAGATAAAGATAAAGAAAAAACTATCAAATCTAGTGAATTTATATCTAGAGCTAAATATTCACCTTATGAGGATATGACGGTTTTTGGCGAAGTTTTAACAACAATAGTTGGTGGTAACATTTTATATAATAAAGAATAGAATTGTATTAATTTAAAAAATAACTGTTGCAATAGTTGTTTTTTAATGGTATAATAAACATAGCGATAATATTACTCAGATTTAGAGAGTGGGGTTTACCCACTCTCATTTTGTATGATAATTAAGTTATTTATGATTTTAATATAGAAAGGAGTTTTTCTATGCAAACAAAGGATATTATTAAAAAGGTAGAAGATTATGTTATTCCTATTATTGAAAAAAATAACTATGAACTTGTAGAAACTGAATTTGTGAAAGAAGGTTCAAACTATTATTTAAGGTTATATGTTGATAAAGAAGGTGGTTTTTCTATAAATGACTGTGAAATAGTAAGTAGATATTTAGAACAAAAATTAGAATTAGATGATTTTATAGATAAAGCATATATATTAGAGGTAAGTTCACCTGGTATAGATAGAGTTCTTAAAAAAGATAGTGAATATGAAAAATACAAAGGGCGTATT